>JBOHUY010000001.1:0-2512 GCA_050735015.1 Candidatus Dormibacterales bacterium
GCGCGGGCGCAAGAGGCCCCGGCGGGCGAGACGACCGCCGCGGCGCCGGCCCTGACGGCGGAGGTCCCGGGCGGCCTCACCCCTTGGCCGGCACCCCCGGTCGGGGATGCCGGTGACCGGACGCCGGCGCAAGAAGACCTCGGACCGACCTGGCGGCGGGTCCTGGAGGGCCTCACCCCGGCCGTGCGCGCTTACTACCGGGAGGCCCGGCCGGAGCGATCCGGGACCACGCTGGTCCTGAGCTTCCGCTACGCATTCCACCACCAGAAGGCGATGGAGCACGAGGCGGCGCTGACGCGCCTGGTCTTCCCCGAGATGGGTGAGGTCCGCATCGAGTTCCGTCTCCTGGACGCCGAGGGCCAGGCCCCGGCGCCCACCCGGCCGCCGGCACCAGAGGAGCATCCTGTCGTTCAGGCGGCCGTCCGCAAGCTCGAGGGCCGCGTCACCCGCGTCAGGGAGATCAGGCGATGAAGGACCCCATGAAGATGATGAAGCAGGTCCAGCAGCTGCAGGGCCGGATGGCGAAGGCGCAGTCGGAGCTGGAGTCCGCGACGGTCGAGGGCTCGGCCGGGGGCGGCGCCGTCAAGGCCACCTTGACCGGGGGGCAAAAGCTCGTCTCCGTCACCATCGACCCCGACCTCGCGGGCGACCTGGAGATGCTCCAGGACCTCGTGCTCGCCGCGGTCAACGAGGGCCTCGACCTATCCCGCGACCTGGCGGCGCGCCGCATGCAGGAGGTGACCTCCGGCCTCGGCCTCCCGCCGGGCCTGATCTGAGGCTGGCGGCCGCGCCCGGGTGAGCGGGAAGTAGGCCCGGAAGGGTGATGCAGCTCCCCGAGCCGCTCGCGCGCCTGATCCAGGAGCTCTCACTCCTGCCCGGGGTGGGGCCAAAGACCGCCCAGAGGCTGGCCTTCCACCTGCTCCGCGCCGACCGGGAGCAAGCAGAGTCGCTGGCCGGCGCGGTCATCGAGCTCAAGTCGCGCATCACCTACTGCGAGCGCTGCTTCAACATCGCGGAGGGGCCTCTCTGCGCCGTCTGCCTCTCGGGCCGGCGGGACGGTTCGGTCATCTGCGTGGTGGAGTCGCCGATCGACCTGCTGGCCATCGAGCGCACGGGTGAATACAACGGCCTCTACCACGTCCTCCATGGCGTCATCTCGCCCATCGACGGCGTCGGCCCCGACGACGTCCACATCCCCGAGCTCGTGGAGAGGGCGCGCGCCGGGGTGGAGGAGGTCATCGTGGCCACCAACGCCGACATCGAAGGGGAGGCGACCGCCGTCTACCTGCACCGGGCCCTGGCCGGTCTCGCCCTGCGCGTCTCGCGTCCCGCCCACGGGCTGCCGGTGGGCGGGGACCTCGAGTACGCCGACGAGCTGACGCTGGCCCGCGCCATCTCGGGGCGCCAGGCGCTCTGAGGCGGCTCCGGGGGCCCCGGTTGCCGCGTGCGGGTTTGGGGTAGACTGTCCGGGCCCGGACGAGGGGGATCGAGCTTGCGAGTCCGCCCGCGTCCAGGGTACAATGCTCGGTCGTGCCTCCTGTCCCGAGGCTTTCCGCGCCCTGCGGGTGCGGGTCGGGCGAGGGCGGAGGCGCAGCTTCGGCACCTTGACAACTGAAGAGTGGGAAAGGCCCTTTGGAGCCCCCTCGGGGGCTCGGGTTTGAGGTTCGGGCTTTCCGTATGACGGAGAGTTTGATCCTGGCTCAGGGTTAACGCTGGCGGCGCGCCTAACACATGCAAGTCGAGCGAGGGCTCTTCTCCCGCAAGGGAGGGGAGTTCCTAGCGGCGAACGGGTGAGTAACACGTGGGCGACCTGCCCTCTCGTGGGGGATAACACCGGGAAACCGGTGCTAATACCGCATGTCATCCCCGGTTGCATGACCGGGGAGGAAAGCAGCAATGCGCGAGAGGAGGGGCCCGCGGCCTATCAGCTAGTCGGTGGGGTGACGGCCTACCGAGGCTAAGACGGGTAGCTGGTCTGAGAGGATGTCCAGCCACACGGGGACTGAGACACGGCCCCGACTCCTACGGGAGGCAGCAGTGAGGAATCTTCCCCAATGGGCGAAAGCCTGAGGGAGCGACGCCGCGTGCGGGATGAAGTCTCTCTGGATGTAAACCGCTGTTGGAGGGAAAGAAACCCGACGGTACCCTCCGAGGAAGCCCCGGCTAACTACGTGCCAGCAGCCGCGGTAATACGTAGGGGGCAAGCGTTACCCGGATTTACTGGGCGTAAAGAGCGCGTAGGCGGCGGGCCAAGCGTGACGTGAAAGGCACCGGCTCAACTGGTGGACTGCGTTGCGAACTGGTCGGCTAGAGTGCAGGAGAGGGCAGTGGAATTCCCGGTGTAGCGGTGAAATGCGTAGATATCGGGAGGACCACCTGCGGCGAAAGCGGCTGCCTGGACCATAACCGACGCTGAGGCGCGAAAGCTAGGGGAGCAAACAGGATTAGATACCCTGGTAGTCCTAGCCCTAAACGATGAATACTGGGTGTAGCCCCTCACGGGGCTGTGCCG
>JBOHUY010000002.1:0-2940 GCA_050735015.1 Candidatus Dormibacterales bacterium
CACCTCACCGGCTCCGGGACGGCCGGCCGTCCCACGCCCACCCCGCCGCCTCCCTCGGCCTCGCCTGGCGCCTCGCCCGGGGCCGCGCCCGCGGGGACCAGGATCGGCAGCCTGAGCCAGATGCAGGCGGGCGGGGGCAGCCTCACCTACCAGGACCCCGCCAGCGGCGACCCCGCGCTGGCGGTCGACCTGGGCGGGCGGCAGGTGGTCGCCTTCGACGCCGTCTGTACGCACGCCGGCTGCACCGTGCAGTACGACTCCTCCAACAAGGTCATCTTCTGCCCCTGTCACGGCGCCGTCTTCGACCCCGCACACGGGGCCCAGGTCCTGCAGGGCCCCGCCCCCACCCCCCTCACTCAGCTCAAGGTGCAGGTCGCACCGGACGGCACCGTCTACGCGGAGAGCTGACCTCCGCGCCGCCCTCTCCATACGAGATCCCTACGGCCCCCGCCCCACTCCTCACGGCTTCCCTACGGGCGCCCCCCTAGACTCGCCGGGTGTGGGACCGTGAGCGGCGGCTCCAGGACCCCCGCCCGGGGCGGCCCTGACCGGTCCCGCCCGAGCCTCCGGGCGGCGCGTCAAGGTCCGCGGGGGCAGTCTCGGGGCCTGGCTCTGCTGGGGCATCGTCTTCGCCGACATCGGAACGTCGGTCTACTACGTGCCCGGCATCCTCTACTCGCAGTCGGGCAGCCGGGCGACGCTCTTCGTGGCCATGACGCTGGCCGTCTTCCTCCTGCTCAGCCTCAAATACGCCGAGGTCGTCTGGCGGTACCCGGAGGGGGGCGGCGTCGTCACCGTCAGCAGCAGCGCCGTCCACCCCTACGCGGGCCTGCTGGGGGGCCTGCTCATCCTCGTCGACTACTTCCTGACCGCCGCCCTCAGCGCCCTCTCCGGAGTCCTCTACCTGGCCGTCGTCTTCCCGCGGCTGGGGCCGGCCGCCATCCCCGCCACCGCCGCCGCCCTGGCCGGGCTGTGTCTACTCAACGTGGCCGGCATCAGGGAGAGCGCCCGCGTCAGCCTGGCCTTCGCGGCCGCCGCCCTCACGACCCAGTTCGCCGTGGTGGTCGCGGTCGCCGCCCGCCTGGGCGCGGAGGGCATCGCCCACAGCTTCGCGCTCGTCCTGCAGGGCCCGCGGCTGGCGCCGGGTGCGCTCGTGACCGGGTACGCCTCGGCCTTCCTCGCCTTCTCGGGCCTGGAGAGCATCTCCCAGATCGCCCCCGCCATGCGCGAGCCGCGGCGCCGGGTGGCGCGCCGGACCATGACCATCGTGGTCGTCACGATCGCCGTCACCAGCCCCCTGCTGACCCTCTGGGCGACCACGGTGCTGGGCAGCCTCGACACCGCGCAGCAGGGCCAGGTGGTCTCTCTCCTGGGGGGATACGCGGGCGGACGCGCGCTGGCTCTGGTCGTGGCCGTGTCGGGCTCCCTGCTTCTCGTCTTCGCCAGTAACACGGCCATCATCGGGGGGTACCACGTCTTCGTGGCCCTGGCTCGGATGGGCTTCCTGCCCCGCCTCGTCGAGAAGAGGAACCGCCGGCGCGGCACCCCCCACTACGCCATCCTCCTGGCGGCGGGAGTCCCCGTCGCCGTCGTCTTCCTCACCGGCGGCAGCCAGACGCTGCTCGGCGACCTCTACGCGTTCGGGCTGCTGGGCGCCTTCACGCTCACGGCCTTCTCGCTGGACGTGGTCAGGTGGCGCGAGAGGGCGGCGGGGGCGGGCCCGGCCTGGTGGGGCGGGTACGTCGTGGGGGCCCTGACCACGGTGCTGGTGCTGGCGGCCTGGTGCACGAACCTTTTCGCCAAGCCCCGAGCCACCCTCTTCGGGGGCGGCCTCACGCTCGCCGGGCTCGCCGCCGCCGGGGTCACCACGCGCCTCGCCAGGCGGCGCGGGCGCGCCGCCGTCTTCCCGCTCGTGCACCGAGCCAACCGGTCCCTCTCCGAGATCCGGAGGACGCTCACCGGAAGAGTCCAGGTGGTCGTCATCCTCCCCCCTGACAGGACCCTCGTGCGTGCCCTCTCGGAGGCGGGCGCCCGCGCCTCGGAGGGCCGCCCGGTCGCGTTCTTGTTCCGGGGCGAGAAAAAGGGGCCGTCCCGGCCCGCCCGCCCCCTCGAGGTCAAAGACCCCTACCTGGAGGATGCGGCCGCCCAGGACGCCTTCGCCCTCGCGGAGAGGATGACGCGCGGGCTCGTCGCCGACCGGCGCTACGTCTACGTCCCGGGGTCGCTGACGGGGGATGCCGTGCCCGAGATCTGGAAGGTCCTGCAGCCGCGGGAGACGCTGGTGGCGGAGGGCGACGGGCTCCTTTTGCCGGACCTCGCCATCGACAGGGTGCGGCGTACCTACGAGGACTCGACGCCGGTCCTGCACCTGGTCACCCGGCGCCTCAACCCCCCCGCCTGAGCCGCGAGAGGGCGGACCTCCGCCGCAGAGGCGTTGACAGGATGTTGTACCTATACTATGAATTCTGGGGCAGACATAAGAATTCGTGGAGGCGATCACATGTCCCCCTACTCGGTGATCAATGAGTCCTGGATCGAAGGGCTGCCCCGCCGCTCACGGCGCCCGCTCGTCCTGGTGGCGCTGGCCGGCCTCCCCGCCATGTACGCGTGGGCAGCCTTCCCGTGGGCGCTCTGGGGGCCGGTCAGCTTCCTCCTCACCGCCGCCACGCTGGCGGGCGCGCTGGTCCTCTACAGATACGGCCGCGACCGGGCCGACTCCCGGGCCGCCCTGGACGGGCGGCAGGGGCAGCTGCGCGACCGCGCCCTGGTCCTCTCCTACCAGGTCCTCTCGGCCGTCGTCGTCCTGACCGTGGCCGCCGCCGCCGTCGCCGTGCTGGGGATGGGCCGGGTCCTGCGGCTGGACGCCCCGGTCGTGGGCGCGGCCGCCCTGACCGTCGCCGTCGTCATCCCGCTCCTCCCGGCCGCGGCCCTGGCCGGGAT
>JBOHUY010000003.1:0-8542 GCA_050735015.1 Candidatus Dormibacterales bacterium
GGCGGTACCCGGCCACCGTGACCGCCTGGCCTGGTCGCAGGTAGACGGCGTCGGTCCGCTGCCAGATGTGCGAACCGGCGATGCCGGCCGCCGCCAGCACGATGCCGACGTGCGCCAGGTAGGCGCCGTAGCGGCGGCGGTTGCCGGCCAGCAGCCGGGCGGCGGCGCGGGGCCAGGGCCCCGGCCTTCGCGACGCGTAGCGCGCCCCCCGCACGAACTCCGCCAGCGAGGTGGTGAGGGCGGCGGCCAGGACGGGCCCGGCGGCCAGGGCGGCGGGCTGCCTGGCCCCGGCCACCCAGAGCGCGGCCAGCGTGCCCGCGGCCGCCAGCGCCGGGTAGCGCAGGTTGCGCCGCCAGGCCCGCCCGGCCCGCCGCCAGGGCAGCAGCGGCCCCGCCGCCAGGACCGCGAAGAGGGCCAGGAAGATGGGGCCCGCGGCCTTCTCGTAGAAGGAGGCGCCCACCACCTCCTGCTGGCCCGAGACGGCCGCCGAGACGAGCGGCAGGACCGTGCCCCAGAAGATGGCCGCCACCGCGCCCACGAGGAGGATGTTGTTGAGGAGGAAGGCCCCCTCCCGCGAGACGGGCGAGTCGAGGCGCGCCTCCGAGCGCAGGAGCCCGGAGCGCAGCGCGAGGGCGCCCCCGGAGGCCGCCACGGAGGCCGCCAGCAGGCCCAGGAACCAGGGCCCGATGGGGCTGACCGCGAAGCTGTGCACGGACTGGATGACCCCGCTGCGGACCACGAAGGTCCCGAAGATGGAGAGGCAGAAGGCGAGGATCACGAGGCTGAAGTTCCAGGCCTTCAGCATCCCCCTGCGCTCTTGGACCTGGGAGGAGTGCAGGTAGGCGGTCGTGGCCAGCCAGGGCAGAAGGGCGACGTTCTCGACCGGGTCCCAGCCCCAGTAGCCGCCCCACCCGAGCACGTGGTAGGCCCACCACATCCCGAGGGTCAGCCCCACGCTCTGCAGGCCCCAGGCGACGAGGGCCACGCGCCGCGTGTGGCGGATCCAGCCGGCGTCGGCCCGGCCCGCCAGCAGCGCGGCCATGGCGAAGGTGAAGGGGACGCCGAAGGAGCTGAAGCCGGCGAGCAGGAAGGGCGGATGGACGAGCATGCCCCCGTCCCTCAAGATGGGGTTGAGGCCGACCCCGTCGGCGGGCACGAAGGAGAGGACCCCGAAGGGGTTGGAGACGAAGACGAGCACGGTCAAAAAGAAGGTCAAGAGCAGGCCCAGGACGCCCGCCGCGTAGGCGGGCAGGGGCTGGCGCACGCCCCTGGCGGCGGCCACCGAGGCGGCCCCGAAGACCGACAGGACCAGGGTCCAGTAGAGGAGCGAGCCCTCTTCGCCCCCGTAGAAGGCGGCCGCCACCAGCGGCGTCCACGTCTCGCGGTCGGTGTGCTCGGCCACGTAGGCGATCACGAAGTCGTGGCTGAGAAGCGCCGCCACGAGGCAGGCGGACGCGCCCACCACGGCGGCCGCCGCCGCGTAGACGCAGCGGCGCCCGGCCCAGGCCAGGACCCCGTCGCCGCGGGCGCCCGCCCAGAGGGAGAGGACGCCGGCGAACAGCGCCAGCGCCAGCCCGGCCAGGAGCAGGCCCGACCCCGCGTCCGCTAGGAGCACGGCGGCCTCAAGCCCGGCTCGGCCGGGCGGGCGGGGAGGTGAACCGCGAGGGGCACTTGGCCAGGAGCTGGTCGGCGTGGAAGACGCCCGACTCCAGCCGGCCCTGGACCACGACCTGGATGCCGGGCTTGAAGATGTCCGGCAGAGTCCCATCGTAGACGACCGGCATGGAGGCGCCCCCCTGCTCGGCCGTGAAGCGGACGCCGAGGCCCCCGTCGATCCTCTGGACGTCGTCCTCGACGGTGCCCAGGACGCGCACGTCGCCGGCCCCTGCGTGCCCCCTGAGCTCGGCCACGGTCCTGTAGTAGGAGGCCGATCCGCCCATGGCGGAGTAGACGAGGTAGCCCAGGCACCCGACCACGACGGCCGCCAGCAGCCCCCATCTGAGAGGCGCGCTCACCCGCCCAGCCGTCCCATGTAGAGGGAGAGGGCGGGTCCGTCGAGGGGGCCCACGAAGTGGGCCACGATGAGTCCCTGGGCGTCGATGAAGAAGGTCTGCGGAGGGCTGGAGGCGCGGTAGGCCCCCCAGTCGCCCCCCACCACCGTGCCCACGGGGTAGGGGTCCTTCACCTCGCTCTCGAAGCTGCGGGCCGCCGACGGGGAATCCTGTATGTCAACCCCCAGGAACTGTACCGCCGGGCCCGCCGACCGCGCCCGCGCGTCGAGAGCTGGCGCCTCCTGCCTGCACCCCGTGCACCAGGACGCCCAGACGTTGAGGACGACGGGCCGGCCGCGCAGGGCCTTGACGCTCACCGTGCTCCCGTCCAGGGTGCGGATGGTGAGGGCCGGGGCGGGCTTGCCGACCAGCACGACCGAGCTGGGCGGGGCGGGCATGGGGTGGCCCAGCCCCCGGGCCAGCGCCCCCACCACGAGCGCGGCCACGGCGGCGCCCGCCACCCAGAGGAGAAGCCTGAGGCTCACGCGGCGGCCAGGCCCCTGAGCGCCGCCAGCACGTCGGCGGGCGCCTCCCCGGGCACGGTCAGGCTTACGCCGACCTCGGTCACTCCCACCTCCGCCAGCTCCGCAAGCCGCTCCCGGCACTCCTCGGCGGGCCCGATGACGGTGACCTCGTCGACCATGCGGTCGGTGACCGCCCGCAGGGCGCCCTCACGGTCTCCGGCCCTGAAGAGCTCCCGGACGCGGTCCGCCTCCTCTTGATAGCCGTAGGCGCGGAAGAGGTCGTTGTAGTAGTTCTTCCGGCTCGTCCCCATGCCCCCCACGTAGAGTGCGATCTGGGGGCGGGCGGCCTCCCGGCCCGCGCGGACGTCGTCGGTGACGACCACCACCTGGTAGGGGCAGACGGCCAGGCCGGACAGCTCCCGCCCCGATCGCCGGGCCCCCTCTTGGAGGAGGGGCAGCGTGTCCGACCGGAAGCGCGCGGACGAGAAGAAGATGGGGATCCAGCCGTCCGCGACCTCCCCCGCCAGGCGCACGCCGGCCGGTGTCAGGGTGGCCAGGTAGACGGGGATGGCAGCGCGGGGCGGGTGGGTGATGAGCCTCAGCCCCCCCTCGATGCGGAAGACCTCCCCTCTGTGCACGAGCGGCTCCCGGGCCACCACCCGGCGCACGATCTCCACCGTCTCGCGCAGGCGGGCCGGTCCCTGGCTGAACTCGATCCCGTGCCAGCCCCTGACCACCCCGGGGCCGGAGGTGCCGAGGCCGAGCACGACCCGCCCCCCGCTGATCTCGTCCAGGGAGGCGGCGCTCTGGGCGATGAGGGCCGGGCTGCGGCTGAAGACGTTCACGATGCCCGTGCAGAGCCCGATGCGGGAGGTGGCGCACGCCAGCTGGGCAAGGGTCGTGAAGGCGTCCCAGCCATACACCTCGGGCACCCAGAGCCGCTCGTACCCGAGGCGGTCGGCCTCCTGCGCGAGGGCGACGAGCGCGGCTCGTGGTATGCGGTCGGTGTAAGGGATCGTGAGCCCGAGCCTCACGATCGAATGGTAGTCGCTGGTGCCGGAGGGCCCCGGGGCCGGCCCCGTCAGACCCCCGCCCCCTCCACGTCGAGCGAGTTGGCGCCCGCGATGCGCGCGAAGAGGGCCGCGCTGGGCTTGGGACGCCTCTCCAGGGTGCGGCGGTCGCACTCGATGAGCCCGAACCGCATCGAGTACCCCTGCGCCCACTCGAAGTTGTCCATCGAGGTCCAGTGGAAGTACCCGCGCACGTCGACGCCGTCCTCGATCGAGAGCAGGACCTCCCGCAGGACGGCGGTCAGATAGCGCCGGCGGACCCCGTCGTCGCCGGCGGCGATGCCGCTCTCGGTGACCAGGACGGGCTTGCCCAGCCCCCTCAGCTCGCTCAGGGCCCGGCGCATCCAGCCCGGGCGCACGGCCCAGCCGAAGTCGGAGAGGGGGGCGCCCGGGGGCGGCCGCCGGCGTATGAACCCCGCGCGAGCCCGCGCGGGCGCGAAGAGCACCTCCTCGCCCGAGTAGTGGTTGAGGCCCACGAAGTCCGAGCTCGCCCGCACCACGGGCTCGAGCCGGGGGCCGGAGAGGGCCGGCCAGCGGTCCATGGCCGCCTGCGCCGCGGCGGCGGCCGCTTGGTCGAGGGGGTTCCGGGCCCGGGCCGGGGTCATCACCCACTTGTTGTGGGCGAGGCCGACCTGGGCCCCGGGCCGGCGCCCCTTGATCTCCTGGTAGGCGAGCTCGTGGGCGGCGTGGAGGTTGCGCAGGACGGCCCAGGCGCCCCGGGCGTCGCCGGTGCGGCCGGGCGGGAAGGTCCCCACGAGCCAGCCCTGGGCGGCGTAGACGTTGGGCTCGTTGACGGTGCACCAGAAGGTGACCAGGTCCCCCAGCTCGTCGACCACCTTTCTCACGAAGGGCAGGAAGGCCTCCGGCGAGCCCCGGGCGGACCAGCCGCCCCGCTCCGCGAACCAGGCCGGGCTCGTGAAGTGGTGCAGCGTCACCATCGGCTCCAGCCCCTGCTCGCGGGCCTCGCCGAGGACGTCGCGGTAGTGGCCCAGGGCCCGGAGGTCGAACTCGCCCGGCCTCGGCTCCAGGCGCGACCACTCGACCGAGAGGCGGTGCGCGTTCTGCTCCAGCTCGCGCAGCATCCGGAGGTCCTCCCGGTAGCGCCGGTAATGGTCGCAGGCGACTCCCGAAACATCCCCCCCGGCGATGCGGCCGGGCTCGTGCTCGAACCGCCACCAGTCGCAGCCATCGTTGCCGCCCTCGACCTGGTGGGCGGCGGTGGCGGTGCCCCAGAGGAATCCCTCGGGGAACCGGCGCCCGGGGCTCAGGTGGCGGCGTCGGAGGCCGCCGCCGGGGAGGACCGGCGCGGCGTCTCGGGCGGCGCGACGTAGCTGTGGGCGACGATGCGGCCGTCCTCTATCTGGAGCTCGAGGGTGCCGGCGCGGTCGACCGCGCGGCGGTACATCTCCCGCTCGTTGTGGGGACGTCCCTCGATGAGGACCCAGGCCGCCTGCAGGGGGTCGGCGTGGGAGACGAGCGCCGAGGTCTCGCCCGGGTGCTCTCGGGCCAGCCTCAGCGCCACCTCCAGGACGCGGCCCCCCAGCTCGCCCACCGCCTCGTCCCCGGGCACCAGCCCCCGGCGCGCCTTGTGCGCGAACCAGAGCGGCCGGCGGACGGGAACCTGCCAGTAGGGGACGCCCTGCAGGTAGCGGCTGAAGTCCGCCTCGCGCAGCTCCGGCTCGGGGATGAGCGGGACCGGCGCCTCCAGCTGGGAGGCGATGATGCGCGCGGTCTCGGCCGCGCGCTCGAGCGGGCTGTGCACGATGCGGCGCACGTCGGCCCCCCGCAGCCTTCGCCCCAGCGCCTCGGCCTGGGCGCGCCCGCTGGCGCTGAGGCCGAAGCCGGGCAGGTGGCCGTAGAGGACGCGCCCCGGGTTCTCCACGTCCGCGTGCCTGATCATGAGGACTGTCGTCGGCACGGACGTGATCCTACGAGATGCCGCCGGCCGGCCGGCGGGGCTCCCCACCCCAGGTCAGATCAGCGTCCGGACCGCCACGTGGGTGCGGTTGGGCCCGGCCGCGCTGCCCTCCTCCACCGCCTCCCCCGCCTGGGAGAGCAGGTCGCGGCCGCCCAGGCGGTCGAAGTTGAGCGTGGCCGCCCCGCAGCTGACCGTGAGTCGGCGCCAGCGGCCGGCGCCGTCGAACTCGTGGGAGGCGACCGCCTGCCGGATCTTGTCGCAGGTCTGCAGCGCGCCCTCGAGGTCGGTCTCGGGCAGCACGATCCCGAAGCGGGGCCGGCGCGCGCGCGTGATGACGCCGACGGTGTCGGTGTCGCGCACGACCTCGTTCAAGACCACCGCCATGGCGCGCAGGATGACCTCCAGCTGGGGGCCGAGGTCGTCGACGATGATGTCGCCGTGGTCGATCTCCACGGCGACGGCCGCGAGGGGACGCCGGTAGCGCATCCCGCGGTTGGTCTCCTGGTCCACGACGGCGCGCAAGAAGACGGGGTTGAAGAGCCCAGTGGAGGCGTCCACGACGAAGAGCGGGCTGGACTCGCGATCCTCCTGGCTGTGACCGCAGGAGGGGCAGAAGGCGGCTCCCTCGGGCAGCTCGCCGCCGCAGGACCAGCAGACGCTAGGTCCGATCATGGCGCCCCGCATTCTATGGAGAGATAGACGGGCCGACCCCCCTTATCTTTCACCCATGGGGGAACAGACCCGGCTCTTCGCACCCGGCCCACCCGGTTCACACCAGCCCCTGGCCGCCCGGGTCCGGCCGCGCTCCTTCGAGGAGATGGCGGGCCAGGCCCAGGTGGTGGCCGTGCTGAGGCGGCTGGCGGAGTCGGGCAGCCTCCCCAGCATCGTGCTCTGGGGGCCGCCGGGAAGCGGCAAGACCACGCTGGCGCTGCTCCTGGCCGAGGCGACCGGGGCCCGCATGGTCACCGTCAGCGCGGTGACCGCCGGCGTGGCCGACATCCGGCGGGTCGTGGCCGACGCCCGCCAGGCCCTCCGCCTGGGCGAACGGACCATCCTCTTCATCGACGAGCTGCACCGCTTCAACCGGGCCCAGCAGGACGCCGTGCTCCCCCACGTGGAGGAGGGGACCGTGACCCTGATCGGGGCCACCACCGAGAACCCCTCCTTCGAGGTCAACGCCCCCCTGCTCTCGCGCAGCCGCGTCTTCCGTCTCGAGGCCCTCGACGAGGTGGACCTCGAGGCCATTCTGGAGGCGGGCCTGCGCGAGGTGGGGACGGCCATCGAGGAGGAGGCCCGGGCGGCCCTCGTGGCCGGCGCCAGGGGCGACGCCCGCGTCGCCCTCAACGGACTCGAGGCGGCCGCCGCCCTGGCGGGCCCCTCGGCCCCGATTCGGCTGGAACACGTGGCCCAGGCGCTCCAGGAGGGCCACCTCCTCTACGACCGCGCCCAGGACCAGCACTACGACATGGCCTCCGCGCTCATCAAGAGCGTGCGCGGCAGCGACCCCGACGCGGCCGTCTACTGGCTGGCCAGGATGCTGGAGGCGGGCGAGGACGTAATGTTCGTGGCCCGCCGCCTGGTCATCTCGGCGGCGGAGGACGTGGGCCTGGCCGACCCCTCGGCCCTGGGCGTGGCGGTGGCCGCCCAGCAGGCGGCGCACGTGGTGGGCATGCCGGAGGCCGTCCTGCCGCTGGCCGAGGCCGCTCTCTACCTGGCCCTGGCGCCCAAGTCCAACTCGGCCCTGACCGCCTACGGCGCGGCCCGGGAGGCGGTCCGGCGCCACGGCAACCTGCCCGTGCCCATGCACCTGCGGAACGCCCCCACGGCCATGATGCGCGAGATGGGGTACGGACGCGGGTACCGCTACGCGCACGACTTCGAGGGCGGCGTGGCCGACCAGGCCCACCTGCCCGCGGCCCTCGAGGGCAAGTGCCTCTACAGCCCCGTCGAGCGCGGCCGCGAGGCCGAGCTGGCCCGGGACCACGGCCTCCGCCGGAAGTCGGCCCAGGCTGGGCGCCCTCACGCTCCCCCGGCGCCGAATCCTTAGGGGTCTGCGGCAGAAGTTCTTAAGGGGTGCTCGCAGGGCGCGGGTGCGGGCCGATCTGCGCGGCCCCGTCCACCGGGCTACTCCTCCCCGGAGAACCGCTCCCAGGCCGATTGGCGGCTGATCCCCAGTGCCGCGCCGATCTGGGCCCAGGCGGTCCCACGCCGGCGCAGCTCGGCCACGACCGTGCGCACATGCTCTTCGGCCAGCCCCATCTGGGGACCGGCCATCCTCAGTTGCTCGAGCAGGGTCCGCTCATCAGCGTCAGCGGGGATCTGGGCCGCCCTATCCTGCTCGAGTATCTCGTCGCAGAGGCGTATGCATTGATCGCAGATGTAGACGCCGGGGCCGGCGACGAGCCTCTTAACCTGGTGCTGCGGTTTGCCGCAAAAGCTGCATCGCAGCTCGGGGGGCCGCCGCGGTGGCCCGGCCCCGATGGCCCTCCGAACGCCGGCTCTGAAAGTTGGCATGTCAGGCAGTCCTGACGTGTCAGGTTAGCCTGACGAGTGGAAAGCCGTCAAGGGGCGCCGCCCGGTCGGGAGGTTGGCGAGGGTGAGAGCCGCTGACGCAGAAGCGAACATGAGTGCGCCTCCGATGGAGAATGGATGCTGAAACTCCCGTTCCATGGAGGCGCGCCTTGCACACGTTATGTCAGGCGCACCCGGTTGTCGGCGGTGGGAGCCCTACCGGTCCGCCCCACGGGTCTTCTGGATCGTGGATAACGGCTCGGCTCACCGTGGTCCTAAGGCGGCCACTCGACTGGCTCGGCGACAGCCCACCCTGATCCTCGTCCACACGCCAGTTCACGCCTCCTGGCTCTCACAGGTGGAGATTCACTTTGGTGTGGTGCAGCGCAAAGTCCTGACGCCAGCCCGCCCGCGCGGCTGACGACGTCCCGCAACTCAGCCAGCGCATCCTCGCCTTCGAGGCGCGCGCCCGCTGCCAATCCGAGACCCATGCGTTGGAGGTTCAATCGCGCGGACCTCCGTCAGAGA
>JBOHUY010000004.1:0-6571 GCA_050735015.1 Candidatus Dormibacterales bacterium
CTTCTCTAAGCGGCCCGCCAGGGTCACCAGCTGGCGCAGGTTGCGGAGCGCGCGGGGGCCCTCCGCGCGGGAGCGGGCCTGGACATAGCGCAGGTAGCCGGTGGTGTCGAGCAGGCGGCCCAGGACCTCGGCCACGGTCATCGCCCCCCGCTCCCCCGAGGCCGCGTCCACGGCCGCCAGGACGCGTGCCGCGCGGGCCTTGGGACCCGCCCCCAGTCCCGGGTGCCCGTCCGCCCCCGACTCCTCCCAGCAGTCGCGCAGCCGCATGCCCCGGCGGCCCAGGCGTCGGCGTCCGACCTCGTACATGCCGGCGTCGTCGAGGCGGACGACGGGACCCTGGAGCACACGCACGAGGGCGCCGTCGTCGAGGGGGTCCTCGGCCAGGCGCAGAAGGGCGACCACGTCCTTCACCTCCTCGCGGTCGAAGAAGCCCGCACCGCCCGAGGTGACGTACGGCAGGCCGTGCTCGCGGAGCGCCTGCTCGAACTCCAGCGGCAGCCGGCGGACCGAGTGCGTGAGGAGGGCGATCTCGGCCAGGGGCATGCCCGCCTCGCGCAGCCGGCCGACCTCGGCCGCCACCATGCCCGCCTCCTCGGCCGCCGAGGCCGCCATCATGACGGTCACGGCGGCGCCCCCCGCCCCCCTCTCCGCGACCAGGTCGGGCTCGGCCGAGAAGTCGGGGTCCCGGCGCATGAGGGAGGTCGCGCAGTCCAGGATCTCCGCCACCGAGCGCCGGTTGCGGGTCAGCGGCAGCCGGCGACCGGGAAAGCGCGAGCGGATGTTCTCGACCTCGGCGTCCCGCCACCCGTAGATGGACTGCTTGGCGTCGCCCACCACGGCCACGTTGCCGAAATCGGGCGCGGCCAGCCGGCGGACCAGCTCGAACTGGATGTGGTTGGTGTCCTGGAACTCGTCCACGACGATGTACCGGAAGCGGTCGCGGCACCACCGCACCAGCTCGGGCGAGCGGTCGAGGGCGGCGACGACGCGCAGGATGAGGTCGTCGAAGTCGAGCAGCCCGCCCGCCGCCAGGGCCTCCTCGTAGGCGGCGTAGACGGCGTGGAGGACAAAGACCGCCTCCGCCTCGGCCCGGTCCGCCAGCGCCGCCGGGACGTCAGGGCCGCGGGGCCCCCCCTGCACCCTCAGGGCCCCCTCGCGGAAGTCGTCCTTGCCGATGCCGCGGCCCTTCAGCTTGAGCACGAAGTCGAGTCCGCGCCTCAAGAGGTCGGAGACGTCCTCGGGGCCCAGGGCCTGGAGCCGGTCCTGGTCGACGCCCCCCGCCTCGCCGCTGCGCAGGCGGCTCTTGAGGCTGTCCAGCAGGAGCCGCTGGCCGGCCTCGTCCAGGACCCGCATCTCGCGCGCGGCCCCGAACTGGTAGGCGTGCTCTGTCAGCAGGCGCGCGCAGACAGCGTGGAAGGTGCCGATCCAGGCCGAGTCCATGGCCGCCAGCTCGGCCGACTCGGCCGAGGGCCGGAGCCGCTCCGTGATGCGCGCTCTGAGCTCCTGCGCGGCCCTCTCCGTGAAGGTCACGGTGAGGACCCTGTCGCAGGGCACGCCCTGCTCGCGGACCAGCCAGACGAAGCGCTCGGCCATGGTGAAGGTCTTGCCCGTGCCCGGCCCCGCCTCGATCAGGAAGGCGCCCTCGGGCCCGGCGTGGGCCGCCGCCCGTTGCTCCTCGGTCAGCGCCGGCGGAAACGTCATCACTCGGCGGCCGCCCTGGCTAGCGGGCAGACGGCCTGGTGGGGGCAGCCGCTGAAGCTGAGGCAGGTCCCGGCCGCCTCCCGGGGCCGGGGCTCGAAGCGGCCCGCCCGGATGCCGGCCACGGCCTCGCGGACCGTGCCCCGGGCACCCTCCAGGTCCTCGTCCGCGAGGGCCTGCTCCATCCAGGGCTTGAGCCCGGCCGGCTCCCCGACGGCGAAGAGGACCTGCCTCATGTTCCCCCAGAGGAGGTCTTTGGGGTACCAGAGGGAGAGGAACCTGGGCCTCAGGTCGAGTCGCCCTCCCTCCTCGTCCACCCCCTCTATGCAGGCCAGGTAGTACATGGCCAGCTGCACGTCGTAGGGGTGCTCGCCGAAGTAGGTCTCGTACGCGCGGCGCAGCGGCATGCCGCGCCCCGTCTTGTAGTCGACCACCTCGCAGGTCCCCCCGCCGGTGTCGTTGATGCGGTCGATGACCCCGTGGATCTCGGCCCCGTCGAGGTGGAGCACGAAGCGCTTCTCGGTGGCCAGGGTGCCCCGCCGGGGCACTCGCTGGGGGGTGGTCGCGAAGCGCAGGTAGTTGTCGAGCACCTGGCGGACCTGGAGCTCCTCCCGGCGCCGGTCGAGGAGCGGCTCGACGCGCTCCAGGTAGTCCTCAAGATGGCCCTGGAAGGCCTCTTCGAGCCACGCCCGCTGGGCGGCCGGGGGCAAATCGCGCCACTCCGTCTCGCGGCGGTGGAAGTCCTCCAGGACGCGGTGCAGGAAGCCGCCCCGGGCCATTTCGGGGCTGCGGGGCGCGGGCACCAGGCCCGGGTGGTGCCCGTACCAGTAGAGGCGGGGGCACTTGAGGTAGGCCGTCAGCTCGGTGGCGCTGAAGTGGTGGGGCTCGACGGCGCGGGGGCGCCCGGCCAGGTGGGGGAGGAAGCGCTCGCCGAGCTCGGGGTCGGTGATGAACTCGAGATCGCAGCCGAGCTCCCCGAGCGCGGCCAGCGCCTCCGCGTCAAGCCCCTGTCGGAGGCCGGCCGCGGCCACCTCAGCCTCGTGCCGGGTGAGCACGCCGCCCGGGCCCACCGGCCCCGAGCCGAGCGCGGGCGGCAGAGGCACGCGGCCCGGGAGGGCCAGCTCCAGGAAGGGCGAGGGGCCGGTGGCGGAGCCGTACTCGGCGGCGCGCGTGACGTGCAGGCGCCGGCGGGCCCTGGTCATGGCCACGTAGGCGAGACGCGCCTCCTCGGCCACGTGCCCGGCCTGCCCGCCGGCCTGCGGGCTCGAGAGGCCGGGCAGGCTCGCCTCCAGCCAGGCCAGCTCGCCCTCGTCCAGGAGGGGGTGGGGGAGGCCCCGGACGGGGAAGACGCCCTCGGCGAACCCGGACAGGAAGACGACCTCGAACTCGAGGCCCTTGGACTGGTGGACTGTCATGACCTGCACGGCGCCCGGCTCGCGGGCGGGCGCGGCCTCGGACTCGCTGACCGCCCTCGCCACCATGGCCTCGAGCTCGCCGGCCACGTCCTGGAGGCGGGGCGGGCGCCCGTGCAGCCGCCGCCACACCTCTTCCGCGTCCTGGAAGGCGGAGAGCGCCAGGCGCAGGTCCGAGAGGCCCCGGCGCCGCTCGGCCTCGGGCAGGGAGGCCAGGAGCAGCCTCGCCAGGAGCCGCGTCTCCTCCAGCACCGAGTAGGCGAGCGCCCCCAGCGGCAGCCGCCCCGCCTCCCCCCGCAGGTGGTGGTGGACGCAGGCGGCTCCGTGCAACCGCTCCAGGTCCTCCTCTCCCATGAACTCCAGGTAGGGGGGAGGGGGCCGGGTCTGGTCTCCCGGCCCCGGGCTGGGGGCGGGGCCCCCCCACGGCAGCGGGAATCGGTCGGGGTCTTTTTCGGCCAGATGGAAGAGGAGGCGGTTCAGGACCCTGGCCAGGGGCCGGCCCTCCTCGGCCGCGTGGGCGCGCAGCCGGCTCAGGGTCCGCCTTCCCCCGCCGGCCAGGTCCGACCCCAGCAGCTCCGCCAGCGCGCCCTCGTCCTCCGGGCTGGCCAGAGAGCGCAGGTAGGCGACCAGGAACCGCACCACCTCGTTGCCGGCCAGGCCGCCGTGGCCCCTCACCTCGTGGGGGAGGCCGAGGGAGGAGAGCGCCTGCCCGAAGGGGGCGGCGGCGGCGGACGTGCTCCGGAGCAGGATGGCGAAGTCGCCCGGCCCGAGGCCGCCGCTCGACTCCAGGATGGCCTCCTTGACCGAGCGCGCGACGCGCATGGCCTCGTCCGCCGGCCCCGCCTCCCACCAGGCCTCGAGGCAGCCTTGGGGGCCACCCTCGGGGGGGGCCTGTCCCCCGCCGGGGGCGGGCTGGGTCGCCGCCAGCAGCCGCCGCCCGGCCGCCATCACCTCGGGCGGGCAGCGGTGGCTGGTCTCGAGGCGGAGGGTGCGGGCCCCGTAGACGCGCTCGAAGTCGCGCTCCAAGAGCTCGGGGCGGGTGCCTCGGAAGCCGTATATGGACTGGTCGGGGTCGCCAAAGACGACCAGGCGGGGCGAGAGCTCGGGGGGCGCCAGCAGCCGCAGGAGCTCGAACTGGGCCGGGTCCACGTCCTGGAACTCGTCCACCAGGAAGTGGGTGAACGCCCCCCGCAGCGAGTCGAGCAGGCGGGCCCGGGAGCCGAGGAGCGCGATGGCGGCCGTGACCAGGTCGCGGAAGTCGGCCAGGTGCGCCGCCGCCAGCCGGGCCTGGTAGGCGCCGAAGACGGCGGCCAGGGCCCGCAGGCGCTCGCCGCCGCCCGTCTCGGCCAGGAGCGCGAAGGGGGCCGGGTGGACCAGGCCCTGCTTGAGCAGGGCCACGAAGGCGAGGGCGTCCTGCGCGAAGGCCTCCGAGGTTCTCACCGGCGCCAGCGGGCCGAGGCGCCCGGGCTCCATCTCCGAGAGCACGGCGCGCATCGCCATCCACTCCTGGAAGCCGCTCAGCAGAAGCCGCCGGGGGTCGGGCGCGTGGTCTTTGAGGAGCCTCGCGCAGAACCCGTGAAAGGTGCCCACGAAGGCCCTGTCGTAGGAGTCGGAGAGCAGCTCGTCGACGCGGCGGGAGATCTCCCCCGCGGCGCTCGTGGAGAAGGTCAGGACCAGGATGCGGCTGCGCGGCACCCCCTCCTTGACGAGATCGGCATAGAGCCGGACGAGGGCGCGCGTCTTCCCCGCGCCGGGGCCCGCCAGCACCCGGAGGGGGCCGTCGAAGCGACCTGGCGCGATCAGGGGTGGCTCGGGAGGATGGGCGATCGACAAGGCTGAGGGGGGGCGGGCGCCTGGATTATCCCACTCGCGGGCGGCCGCGCCGGCGGCTGTGAGCCGCGGGCCCTTACCTTTTCAGCATCGCCGAGAGCAGAGGGCAGCTGCGGGTGGCCGTCACCCGCCCGGCCCAGAGCCTAGCCTGGATGCGGCCCGACCTGCTGGTCCGCCTTCTCCCCTTCGCGGCCGCCTACGCGGTCGTGGTGGCCCTCTGGCATCCCGCCTGGGCGGGCTTCGCCTGGGGCCGGGTGGGGGCCCAGCTCGCCTTCGGGGTGGGCTCGGCGCCGGTCATGGCCGGCGTGGCCGGCCTGATCCAGCTCCGGATCTCCCGGGGCCGGGGCTGGGTGGCGCTCCCGACCGGCCCCGACGCGCTCTTGCAGGGGGCCTACTTCATGCTCAACGCGCCCCTCGAGGAGGCCTTCTTCCGCGGCCTTCTGCAGGGCGGCCTGGGGGCGCTCACGGGGGCCGCCTGGCTGGGCTTCGGGGTCGCCACCGGCGCCTACGTCCTCTATCACCGCCTGGGCGCCTGGGACTGGACCCAGGTCGCCGCCACGGCCCTGGCCGGGGTGCCCCTGGGGCTGGCCTTCTGGCTCCTCCCCGGCCCCGCCTCCCTGCTCGGGGTCTCGATCTCGCACGCGGCCGCCACCTGCGGCTTTCTGGGCCCGGGCGCCTACCTCCTGCGCCGCCTGCGCCTGGTCACCTAGGATGTCCGGCTGCTGCGAGGAGTTGGTGGACCCGAGTCCTCAGCTCACCTCCGAACGCCGCACCCGCCGCCGGACGGCGGGTGCAAACGGGCTCGGCGAGGCATACTCGGCCTTCAGGAGGGATTTGGGCCTGGACGATTCCGTGGTTGAGATAGCCAGCGTGTCGACGATCTCATACCGGTCTTCAGCCCGGGGCCCCGTGTGGCACCTTGGTGGCAGTTCTCGCTGGCGGTGGTGTTGACGCCCACCGCCACCGTCGCGACGGCCTCGCTGGGGGGCCGCGTCGACACCAACTCGGTGCTCCGCTTGGGCGCTCGGGTCAGAGTCAGAGACGCCCTCCGTCGGGCCTGATCCTCCAGGAAAGACGGGTTGGAGGGGGGCGGGCGACGGCTCTTTGCGGTCCTGGGTCTGGGCGGCCTGGCCGTGTTCCTGGCCGCCTTCGACGGCTCGGCCCTCTTCTTGGCCCTGCCCGCCGTCGCGCGCGACTTCGGCGCCCGCGTGCCCGCCCTCTCGGAGCTGGGCACGGTGGTGGCGCTGGGCGGCCTGGGAGCGCTCCCCCTGTCCCTTCTCGCCGACCGCCACGGCCGGCGGCCCCTGATCGCGCTCGGGGTCGCCGGCTTCTCCGCCGCCGACCTCGCCAGCGCCTTCGCGCCCGGCCTGGCCGCGCTGGCCGGCCTGAGGGCTGCCGCGGCCTGCTGCGAGGCCCTCGTGGGGGGCGTCACGGCCGCCCTCGTGATCGAGGAGGTCCCCGCCGGCAGACGGGGGGCGGCGGCGGCCTGGCTGGCCCTGGCTGCGGGCCTGGGTGAGGGCGCCACCACCCTCGCCTACCCGCTCTTGGCCCCCCACTGGCGGCTGCTCTACCTGGCCGGGGGCGGGGGCCTGGCCGCGGCGGCCGTCCTCTGGGCCTGGCTGCCCGAGGGC
>JBOHUY010000005.1:0-10528 GCA_050735015.1 Candidatus Dormibacterales bacterium
AAATAACTGATATAATGCAGGGGTCCCTTTCCGGCCGCACAATGAGGTCTACGCCATGCCCAGCGGTCGCCCCAAAGCCGCTCTCGCGGTCCCCGACGAAGACAGGGTCCAGCTCCTGCGCTGGACCCAGCGAACCAAGTCCAGCAACGGCCTCGCGCGCCGCGCCGGAATCGTGCTCCGCTGCGCGGACGGTCTGGCCAACAACGTGGTCGCTAAACAAATGCGGGTCGCCAATGCCACGGTCGGCAAATGGCGTCGGCGTTACATCGAGCGCGGGTTGGCCGGGCTCCTCGACGAGCCTCGCTGCGGAGCCCCTCGCATGGTCTCTGACGACGAGGTCGAGGCGGTGGTTGTGAAGACCTTGGAGGCGACCCCTCGTGGCGCCACCCACTGGAGCACGCGCTCGATGGCGGAGGCCAGCGGTCTGAGCGACACCACGGTGCTCAGGATCTGGCATGCGTTCGGCCTCCAGCCCCATCACACCGACAGCTTCAAGCTGTCCAACGATCCCCAACTGGTGGAGAAGGTCCGTGACATCGTCGGTCTGTACTTGAATCCGCCTGAACGAGCCTTGGTCCTCTGCGCCGACGAGAAGAGCCAGATCCAGGCCCTCGATCGCACCCAGCCCATCTTCCCGATGCGACCTGGGCTCCCCGAGCGGCGTACTCACGACTACCACCGGCACGGGACCACCTCCTTGTTCGCGGCACTCGACGTCGCCACCGGCAAGGTCATCGGCGAAATGCACCGGCACCACCGCTCGACAGAGTTCCGGAGTTTCCTGGATCGCATCGACGAGGAAGTCCCGAGCGACCTCGAGGTGCATTTGATTCTCGACAACTACGGGACCCACAAGACGCCGTTGATTCACCGCTGGCTGCTCCGGCACCCGCGCTTTCACCTCCACTTCACGCCGACCTACTCGTCTTGGATCAATCAGGTCGAGCGCTGGTTCGCGGCGCTGACAATGAAGCAGATCCGTCGCGGTACTCACCGCAGCGTTCGCGAATTGGAGCAGGTCATCCGCCTCTACCTGGCCATGAACAACGAGAACCCGAAGCCGTTCGTGTGGGTCAAGACCGCCGACGAGATCCTCGCCAATATCGCCCGCTTTTGCATACGAACTTCGGAAGCAGGACACTAGGGGAGAGAGCAGATGCGATGCGGATGAAATGACCCGGGAAGGGATGATTCCGCGTCCCGATGCGGAAACGGTGCGACGGTCTCGCGATGGAGCGCTCTCTCTCCTATCCCCCCAACCGCGACACCGCCTACTGCAACTCGCCCTCTGAAAGACGTCATCGCGCCACCAGATCCCACACCGTTGTCCTCCACCACGCCCTCGCCGACGCCCTCCGCTGGGGCCTAGTGGCCCGCAACGTGGCCGCCCTTGTGCCGCCGCCGCGGCTGGCGGCTGACGGAGATGCGCCACCTCACCGCCGAAGAGCTGCGGCGCTTTCTGGCCCATGCCCAGGGCGACCGCCTGGAGGCACTCTTCGTGCTGGCCGCCAACACGGGCAGTTACGAATTCGTCCGAGCAGCGGGGTTTGTAGTCGGTCTGAACATGCCCAGTTGTCCGTCCCCCGAGCAAGCATGAAATCGGTCGGAAGACCGCAATTCCTCGAGTTTCTCATGCGGTAACTGGCTGTGCCCGCCTCGGACCGGTGTGGCGTCGTTCCTCGTCGAATCGTGATCCGAGTCTTGGACCCTTCAGATTTCGGCTTGTGGTCAGCACCCCTTGCCATGCACGTTAGGGAGCGTCTGTCGTGCCGGGCCGATGGCTTGAGTGTGCCGGGCGAGGTACCAGGCGAACTCGAAGATCAGCGCGGCGGCCAGGACGGCGAGGAAGAGGGGCTGCTCGTCGCCTCCCATGCTGCTGTGGCCGATCCCGGCTTCGACGAACACGAATAAGCTCAGCGCCAGCCAGCCGACACCAGTCACCAGGCAATGAGCGTGGCGACAGCGCCAGAAGTTGAGCGAGCACCAGCCTCCACCGATGAGCGCGGCGAGTCCGTCGATGGCGAGGCCCGCCCGGAGAGGAATGTGTGGTACGAGGTTCAGCAGCGCGACGACGGTGGCGACCATCACGATGGCGGGGAGGTTGCCGACGAGGACGCGATCGACCCGCCGCTTGAGAGCGGTGTCCGCGGGGAGGGGCTCAGGGGACCAGCCGCATAAGGCCCGCGGCCCCCACGATGGGTTGCCCTGCACGTCGGCGGGATCGCGTCCATTCCGGCGGTGCTCCTCGGTGGTCGCTCCGAGAGGTGCGATGCGATCGGCTGTCAGGCGCATCGTTGGTCTCCTTCAGGCTCTACGACAAGGACCGCGGCGGCGGTCAAGGTGAGGATCTCCCCCTCGGCGGGAAGCTCGAGGCGACACGAAGGTCCGGCGGCGGCGAGGCGGCCGGTGGCGTCGCCGCCGTTGACGAGCACCGTGGGCGACGGGTAGGGACCTTCGAGGTGTCCCAGGACAACCTGGAGGCCAGTTCGGAGGCTGCAGCGTGGAAGCAGGTCGTGCACGGAGTCGACGAGCGGGCAGTCCGGAACATGAAGAAGCTGGACAGAAACACCCCGGCCGTGTTCAACCGGCGGCGCGGCGTCCTCTTGGTGGCCGACGCCGGTCACCGGTAGCTCGGTTCGGGTAGCCATCCCAGCTCTTGGCACGCCTGTCGACAGTGGCCGAAGGCTTCGGCGACGCGGAGCACCTCGCCTTCGGGGTACTCAGCCGACCAGGTGCTCGCGGCGGTCGGGGAGGCGAAGAAGTGGCCCTGGTCGCAGACCTGGGAGCGGACGTCGGAGAGAAGCTCTCCGTGGTGGCGCTGTGACACGACGGCCTCCTCGGGTCTCACAGAGATCACGGCGTGGGGGTCGAGCTCGATCTGGATGCTCTGACCCGTGGCGGGGCAGGTCGAGTCGATGATGCTCGGTTGACCGAGGATGACGGTGAACAAGAGGGTGTCGGTGGCGCACCAAGTGTAGAGCGCCGTGGCGTCCACTTGGAAGCGGTGCGCAGTCGGTCGCGTGGTAAGTCCGAAGCCGACCAGAAGCCCCGCCTCGTCCCATTCGGTGCCAGGCTGGGATCGAAGGAGGCGCTCGACGTCACCTACCGGCAGGTTTGCCGAGGCGGCGAGCTCTTCGACCCGGACGGGTCGGCCCTCGGCGAGGGCCCGGACGAGGTGGGGGATGAGCTGGTAGTCCTCCAGGCTGGAGAGGAAGGCGGCGTCGCTGCAGACGTGGTGGTCAGTCATGGGGCGTCATCTCCGATCTCGGTGTTGTTTTCGATGGCGTCGAGGAGCGGGCATTGCCGCTTGCTTCGGGAGCGGTCGCAGGTGGCGACGAGCTGGTGCAGCGAATCGCGCATGGCGACGAGGCTGGCGATCTTCTCATCCAGCTGGGCCAGTTTCTCGACGGCGACCGTCTTGGCGGCGTCGCAGTTGCTCGGGCCGCCCGCGGCCAAGTCGAGCAGCGAGTCGATCTCATCCAGAGAGAATCCGAGTTGCTGGGCGCATTTGACGAAGCGGACGGTCCGCACCGCTTGGACGTCGTAGGAGCGGTAGCCGGAAATGGCGCGCTCGGGCTCGGGGAGCAGGCCCCGGCGCTCGTAGTAGCGGAGGGTCTGGACGTTCACGCCCGCCTGGGCGGCGACCTGCGAGGTGCGCATACCGCGAGGGTAACCCCAGTACCTGGGTACAGAGTCAAGACCCGTCGCCAAACTCGGCCACGGCGCCGCCAAGAACCTCCTCCGTGATCTGGTCGTCTCGATGCTCTGGTCCCTCGCGCAGGGCGTCGAGATTCTGCCCAGGGCTGGAAGCGCTCCCCGGTCAGGTGCTCCCAGATGCAGGTGAACCGATCGGCGACATCGAGACCGTAGGTGAAGAGGTCGGCCCGGCGCCCTGAGGTAATGGCTCGGCCAGACCGTGTAGCCAGCGCTCCATGTCGGTGGGCCCCGCCGCTGTTGGCCCGGTTCGCGCCGTCTTCGGGGCGTGGAGCTTGCTGGATGGGGACTTCTCGTTGCCGTCGGGCACCTGGCATCGTGCTGCGACGCTGAGGATGCCGACGGCCCCGGCCGGTCCTGGACCGCCTGGGGTCGACAATGGCGTTCGTGTCACCCTTTCAGCGCTCGCAGACCCTGGCCGTCAACGAGCGCATCCGGGCGAGGATCGCGGCCGGCAGGGACGTCGTGCACCTCGCGTTCGGGGAAGCCGGGCTGCCCGTGCATCCGATGCTCAAGGAGTGCCTTGCGCGCGCGGCCGAGGCACATGGCTATCCGCCTGTGGGCGGGACGCCGACGCTCCTCAAGGCCGTAGCCGGCTACTTCGGCCGGCGCCGGCTTGCCAGCGATACGGAGACACTCGTCGCGGGCCCGGGGAGCAAGCCGCTCCTGTACGCTCTCACGCTGGCCGTGGATGGGGACCTCGTGCTACCCCTACCGGCCTGGGTCAGCTACGCGCCCCAGGCGATTCTCGCCCGCAAGGCGGTCATCCGCGTTCCCGTCCCGCGAGAGGCCGGAGGCGTGCCCGATCCCGACCTGCTGGAGGGCGCCATCGCGGGAGCGCGGCGAGCCGGCCGCCGTCCCGCCATCCTCATGCTGACCGTCCCTGACAATCCCACCGGCACGGTCGCGTCGCGGGCGCTTCTCGGACGGGTCTGCGCGATCGCGCGCTCCGAGGGGCTCCTCGTGGTCTCAGACGAGATCTACCGAGACCTCGCTCATGAGCCGGATGCCTTCGTCAGCCCGGCTGAGCTGTACACGGAAGGCACCGTCGTGACCGGGGGGATCAGCAAGAGCCTTTCCGTCGGAGGGTGGCGGCTCGGGTTCGCGAGGATGCCGCAGAACGAGCTCGGCCAGGGTCTCGCAAGGACCCTCACCGACCTCGCCAGCGAAATCTGGTCGGGTACCACGGTCCCCGTCCAGGAGGCCGCCGCCGCTGCGCTCGACGAACCTCCGGAGATAGTCGACTACGTCGCCCGAGGACGGCGCCTGCACGCCCGCGTGGTCACAGCGCTGCACGAAGTGCTGGTCGGTTCGGGGGCGCGGTGCCGCAGGCCCGAGGGCGCCTTCTACGCCTACCCGGAGCTCAGCGCTCCGGCCTTCACGAGCGCGGCCGCGCTGGCCGTGTTCCTCCTCGACCGCCATGACATCGCCGTGCTGCCTGGCGATGCCTTCGGCGATGATCCCGCCGCGCTGCGCTTCCGCCTGGCCACAAGCCTCTTGTATGTGTCGACGGACGCCCAGCGATTGGAGGCGATGAGCGCGGAGGACCCTGCCGCCTTGCCCTGGATCGCGCGGTCGCTCGAGCGCGTGGGCTCCGCGCTCAGCTCTCTCCGGGTCCAAGGCTAGGGAGCCGGCCCTTGGTCGGACGCGCGGCTGCGTGCGTGACCCCGCCTCGGTTGGCGCGGCCACCTGGTGGGTAGACAGGCGCATATGAGAAATGTGAGGCGCGTCGACAAGTCCGACGCGGACTGGCGGCGAGAGCTGACCCCCGAGCAGTTCCACGTCCTTCGTGAGAAGGGCACCGAGAGGCCCTTTACCGGCCGCTACTGGGACGCCACCGACGCCGGCCTCTACCGCTGCGCCGCCTGCCATGCCGAGCTCTTCGACTCCGAGTCCAAGTTCGAGGCCCACTGCGGCTGGCCAAGCTTCACCGCCCCCGCGCCCGGGGCGGAGGTCGAGGAGCACGACGATCGGAGCCTCTTCATGAAGCGCACTGAGGTCGTCTGCGGCAACTGCGGGGGCCATCTCGGCCACGTCTTCGACGACGGCCCCGCCCCCACGGGCCTTCGCTACTGCATCAACTCGGCGGCGATCGAGCTCACACCCCGGGAGTAGGAGCCGGCGGCTCGATCGGTCGGTGCGTTGGCCCCGCCCACCCCAGCCCCCAACCGCCAGGCATGCCCTTCGGCCCTCAAAGTGCTGAGGCCCGCGTCTTGCGCGTCCGCCCGGTCCTGACCCCGCCCGTGGCGCCCGGCCCGGGCCGAAGCCGGCGGGGCGGCCCTTCGGCCGGCTTCTGGCGCCGGAGAACAGCGTCATCCCGGCGCCGGGCACGGCCTCTACCTCACCCGCACCGTGGCCGAGAGGCACGGGGGACGCCCCCGCCAGCCGGGCTTCACCCCTGGCTAAGACTCGTCCTCATAGAAGGGCCGCGGGGTCCCAGGGAGGTGGGCCGAGGGGTGCCCGGAAGCGGAGTGCGCCGCGAGGCACCGGAAGCAAGGAGGATCCCTGGCGGCTCAAGACCCCGCCCGGTACTTCCGAGTACCAGATGTACCGGGACGAGGGGGCGGAACCGCCCGCGCTGGTGTGCCAGGTGGGCGCCACGCAGCTCCGATACCACCTGCGCTGCATCGAGGACCTACACGTCATGCTGAAGTCCGCCGGTGGGTGGGTGGCCCTGGGCGGGGCGGACGAGCAGAAGCCGGCTCCCGAAGGGACGGTGGAGGCCTGGGGGCGCTCGCCCGCGAACCCCGTGGGAGGCTGGTACGGCCTCAAGAAGGGCCTCCGCGGCAGGTTCGGAGTCTACCTTCCGCCCCTCCTGGAGGCGCTCGGCTTGGCCGAACTCGAGCACAACCCCCGCAACAACCGCCTGCGGGCCCTCTGACCAAGAGTCGGCGGTGGGGCCCGCCGGGCGCGGCCGGGCGGGCCCCGTCAGCCTAGGCGGGCGCGCCCTTGTGCATGGCCTCGTGGACGACGTGGCCGTCGTGCCACTCGGGCTCGGCCCTCATGTGGTCGAGCAGGCGCCGGTACTCTTTGTCCATCTCAGGGCTGTCGGCGTTCCGCCGGTAGGCCTCCTCGCTCTCGAAGACCACGCTCATCCAGAGCTCGTCAGGGTCGTTGGTGCTCCGGAAGACGGTGTGGTAGAACCACCCCGGCGGGGGCGAGTCCTCGAACCCCTTCAACTCGGACAGGAACTGCTCCGAACGGCCGGCCTTGAGCTGGTACCTCGCGACTGTTCCGAACATGAAAATCTCACCCCTCTCGCATTGGGGGGCCGGGTGCGCGCCGGCCCCTGAACGCCGTCAGGCGGGCACGGGCGGCTTGACCGCGCCGGTCTGGACCGCGAACATCCAGACGTCGTTGAGCCCCACGTGCTCGACGACCTTGCCCCCGCGGATGGTGTAGACGCTCCACGACTCGAAGTCGTACGGCCGCCCGTTCGGCTCCGCGCCGATCCAGGGCACGCCCGATGGGTTGGTGCCCGTGACGCGGTTGCGCACGAACACCCTGTCGCCCTCTGCGATCATCTCCAGGGTTTCGGACTCGCGGTCCGGGAGAAGGCTCCTCGCCGTCGCGTGGGCGGCCTTGGCGCCCTCCAGCCCGGCCGGCAGGCCGGGCACGTTCGAGTGGGCCACGAACCCCGGCGCGAAGTGCTGGTCGAGGTCGTCCACAGCACCCGCCCTCCACGCCGCCTCGACCCGGCGCACGAGGTCTTTGTTGGCCTCGGACATAGGCCTTCCCTCCTCGTTCATAAGGACCGCCCGCACGGGTGCCGGCGGCTCGGCCACATCTTCTCCCAAGCCCGTGCGGGGGGCAAGAACGGAGTTGGACGGGCCTTCCGGGTCAGCCGGTGCCGGGCGTCCTGACCGCAGACCAGTGCTGCCCGCCGTCCAGGCTTCGTTGGATCCCGCCCCGCACGGTGGCGTAGCCGACGAGGTCGCTCCCGAAGGCGACCTGGGGAGCCACCGGCGCCGCCTGGCCGTAGTCAGAGGCGGACGGCTGCCAGCTGGCTCCGGCGTCGGAAGAGGCCTCCGATTGCCCGGGCCCGATCAGCTGCAGCCACCTGGCGGCCGTGGCGAAGGCCACCGTGCCGTCGGGCCGCGGCGCCGTGGCCAGGTAGGTCCAGGACGCCCCCTCGTCGGTGGAGCGGAAGACGAAGACGTGGCGGGTGCCGCCGGCCATGCCCTCCGCCTCGACCAGGAGTGTCGAGCCGAAGGCGCGCACCGGGCCCCCGTGGAGTTCGAACCCGCCCGGCTGGCTGTGGAAGCCGGGGGGGTCGGGCAACGGGCTGGAGGCGGCCCACGTCCGGCCGCCGTCCGAGCTCCTGTAGATGACCGGAGGCTGGTTGGGGTCCCACGCGCTCATGAAGCCGTGCAGGGGATCGGCGAACGAGAGGCCGTCCTTGCACCGGGCGGAGCCGATACCCGTCAAGGGGAGACGCTGCCAGGAGGCGCCCCCGTCGGCCGTGTGCCAGATGCCGGTCACGGTCTCCGCCTGGCACTGCGTGGCGGGCGATGCCGTCGCCATGAACCAGCCCTGGCTCTGGTCGATGAATGAGATCCCGCCTCCCGGCCCGGGCTGTGAACCCCCGGGCGGGAGGGATCGGCGCTCCCAGGTCGTCCCCTGGTCCGCGGACCGGAAGAGGACCTCCCAGGCCACGAATGCCCAGACGACGCGGTCTGAGGGCACGCTGAGCTGGACGGTGGTCGGCAGCGTGATCTGGGGCGGCGCCGCCGGAGTCTGCGTGGGCGTCGCCGTGGGCGTCGTCGTGGGGGTGGGGCTGGCATGGTGGCCGGCCGGGAAGGGCCCACGGGAGGCGGGGCCGGGCTGGTGCGAGCCGGGCAGGAACCCGGGCCGGGACACGACGAGGATCCCGACCACGGCGGAGACGAGGATGAGGGCGGCCGCCACGGCCAGGACGGGCGGGCCCTCCGGGCGGGGCCGCCCGGAGGCGAGGGCACTCGACAGCCGGGCCCGGTAGGCGGGCGTCGGTTCGGCGCTTCTCGCCCCCAGGGCCCGCCGCAGGTCGCGCTCGTCGGGGGTCACAGGTCTTCCTCCATTGACATCGAGAGCCGAAGGGCACGCAGGGCGCGGTGGACGCGGAGCCTGGCCGCGCCGGTGGAGCACCCGAACACGCGCGCCACCTCTTGGATGGGCAGGTCCAGGTGGTAGTAGAGCGTGACGGCGAGGAGATGGCGCTTGGGGAGGCGGTCGAGGGCGGCGTCGAGGTCGATCCTCTCCGCCCATGCCCCCTCCGCAACGGCGGGCTGCCAGGGTGGGAGGTCGAGGGGGACCACCTTCCACCAGCGTGAGCGGCGCGCCGTCCGGCACTGGTTGGCGACGATGGCGAGGAACCAGGGCCGCAGGTCGGCGCCCTCTCTGAAGCTGTCGATCTTCCGCCAGGCCTTGAGGGCCGCTTCCTGGACGGCGTCCTCCGCCGAAGAGCGGTCCTTCAGCATCACCATCGCGACCCGGAAGCCGGGCGCGAGCACGGGTGCGAGGAGGTCCTCGAAGGCCCGGGCGTCTCCCGCCTTGGCCCTGAGCAGCCGATCCGTCGTGAATGCGGCATCAGTGAGCAACGGTGCAGGTAATACGCGCCCGGCGCCGCGACGGTTACAAGGCGTCCCGTCCCGGCCCCCGGGCTTTACTTTTCGCGGCCGAGCGCTAGCATCGGGGCGGAGGTGGTGGCGGTGCCCAAGTACATGATCACGGGCTCGTACACGAAGGAGTCGTGGGCGAGCATGGTGGAGGCGCCCGAGGACCGAGAGGTCCAGGCTCGCCGGATCGCCGAGAACGTGGGCGGGCGGCTGGAATGCTTCTACTGGGCGTTCGGCCCCGACGACTTCGTGGCTATCGCGGACCTGCCCGACGATGAGGCGGCGGGGGCCAGCAGCCTGGCGGTCAGTTCGTCGGGGGCGGCGACCGGCGTCCGCACCGTCAAGCTGATCACGACCCGGGAGGGACAGGCCATGCTGCGGAAGGCCAAGCAGGCCGCCTCCGGGTTCGCCAAGCCCGGCTCCGCCGCGGTCTCGCGCTAGCAGCCCGGCGCGGGCGCGGGATCGGTCCCGCGCCCGCCTCACCGGGGGATCGGGCCTCACCGGCCGGGACGCGGCACAGGAGCCCCCGAGCTCGCAGGGGGCTATGGTGGCCGCCTTGCCGCACGGAGGACACCTGAGGGTGGAAGACGGAGGCGGGCGCGGGCGCGCCCCCATGCCCTGACCGGCGGGGCCGGCCGTGGCGCGGACATGACGCCCGCCGATGCGCTACCATCGCGACGCGGAGACCGCCCGACCAAGGGGGCTGGTCAAGGCTCAAGTTGATGACCGTCGGAGCGTGAGGTGACGCCGGCGGGCAGGGGGAAGTGTTGAAAGGCCGCGACCGGGCGAGGCACGCCGTGCCTATACAGGCCCTGTCTTTGTGCCCGGGCGTCCCCGCCCGGGCGCCGGATTCCCGCCCCCACCAGCGTTGGACATGCGAGGTGCAAGCTCGCTTCGAGGCCGGGCCTTGAGATCGCGACACCCGCTCGTCCGCGCCGCCAGGCTGCTGAGCCTGGGCGTGGGCTGGTCGGCCCTCCTCGCGGGGGTGCTGGTCTTGAACCCCGTGGTGGCCCCCCAGGTGGCGCGGGAGGAGGCGGCCCACGGCGCCCAGGCCCGCAAGGTGGCCCGGCTCCCGAGCCCCTCACCTTCGTTCGGCCTCCCATCCCCCACGGCTCTGCCCAGCTCCACCCCCTCGCCCCGCCCCTCGCCGGCCGGGCACGCGCATCCCACGCCCTCCTCGACCCCGCACCCGACCGCCTCACCCAGGTCCGGGCCCATGC
>JBOHUY010000006.1:0-8127 GCA_050735015.1 Candidatus Dormibacterales bacterium
GCGGCGGGTGGGCCTGGCCGGGCCGCTCACGTACCAGCGACATGCGGCGCTGGCGGCCGAGCTCGCGGGCGCCACGCTGGTCGACTTCGGACCCCGGCTGGCGCGTATGCGCCGGCTCAAGAGCGAGGAGGAGATGGCGTTCATCCGGCGCGGAGCCGAGCTCTCGGACCTGGCCGTGGCCGCGCTCGAGCGAGAGGCCCGGCCGGGGCTCACCGAGCACGAGCTGGTCAGCATCATGGAGACCGCCTACGTGCCCCTGGGAGGCACGACGCACATCCACTTCCTGGGGGCGACCCCGATGGCGGCGCCCCGGCTCTGCTGCCCCTCCCAGACCCCCGGCCCGCGGCCGCTCGAGGCCGGGGACGTGATCCTGACCGAGATCAGCGCCCAGGTCCGTGGCTACTATGGCCAGGTCCTGAGGACCTTCACGGTGGGGAGCGCTGCCACCCCCGCCTACGACCGCATGCACGCCCTCGCCGAGGAGGTTTTCGAGACGGCTGCCGAGGCGATCCGGCCGGGGGCCGGGCCCGAGGCCGTGCTGGACGCCGGCGAGGCCATCCACGAGGCCGGCTTCACGATCGAGGACGACCTCCTCCACTTCGCCGTGGGGGGCGTCTACTCGCCCTCTTTGCGGACGCGGCGCACGGCCCTCGGGCCCACCCCCGCCTTCACGTTCGAGGAGGGCATGGTCGTCGTGGTGCAGCCGAACGTGATCACGCCCGACGAGCGCATGGGGGTGCAGTTCGGGGAGATGCTGCGGGTCACGGCCGCCGGCGTGGAGTCCTTCCACCGCGCGCCGAGGCGGCTTCTCCGCTGCGGCTGAGGCGCCCTCGAGGTCTGCGCGCGTCCTCCTCCGCTCTGGCGGCGCTGCTCTCGCTCGCCGCCTGCGGCGCGGGGGCGCCCCCGGCCGGGGGTCGCCCTTTGCTGGGAGGCGTCTCGCCCGTCCCCGGATGGCCCCCGCCGGAGTCCTGGGCCATCCCCCTCGCGAGCCCGGCCCCACCGCCCTCGCCCGTTCTCCCCTCGCCGGCGCCCGACCTCCCGCCTCCGCCCGGACACCATCCGGCGGGGTCGCCCCTGCCCTCGCAGGCGCACGGTTTCGACGCCTCCTTCCCCGAGTGCGGTCCGGCCCGTCAGCCCCGTGCCGGCGCCTTCGCGCTCCTGGGCGTCAACGGCGGGCGCGCCTTCAGCCTCAACCCGTGCTTCCTCGGCCAGTGGCTGACCGCGCCCTCGCCCCGTTTCATCTACCTCAACTCGGGCTACAACCCCGCCAACGCCGCCAAGACGACCGCCTCCTGCCGGGCGCTGGCCAAAGGGCGGCTGCCCACCGCCCCCCTCCGGACCGCCTACGCGATCGGGTGCTCGACGGCCGTCGACACCATGCGCGCGCTGGCCCAGGTCGGGGCCGCCCCGCCCCTGGCCTGGTGGATCGACGTCGAGAGCGCCAACAGCTGGGACGTCCGGGCCGCACTCAACCGGGCCTCGCTCGAGGGCGAGGTCGACGCCCTCGCCACGACGCACCTGGCGGTGGGCGTCTACGCCACCTTCAGGGACTGGGCCGCCATCGTCGGCTCCTGGGACTACGGCGGCATCAGCGCCGACTGGGTGGCGGGCCAGAGCCCGGCCCGGGCCTGCTCCTCGCCCGGCTTCTCTTTGGCCCCGGTCTGGATCTCCCAGGAGCCCGCCACCTGGCCGGGCTCGGGCTGGGACTCCGACTACGCCTGCTGAGAGGGGTCCCCCATGAAGGGGTACACGTAGTCGCGCGCCGGTGCGAAGGTCTCCTTGACCGCGCGCGGGGAGGCCCAGCGGATGAGGTTCCACATGGAGCCGGCCTTGTCGTTGGTGCCGGAGGCCCGCGCGCCCCCGAAGGGCTGCTGCCCGACCACCGCGCCCGTGGGCTTGTCGTTGACGTAGAAGTTGCCGGCGGCGTGGCGGAGCCGGGAGGCCGCCTCCGCGATGGCGCCCCGGTCGTCGGCGAAGACCGAGCCGGTGAGGCCGTAGGCGGCCCCCCCGTCGACCATTTCCAGGGTCTCCTCCCAGCGCCCCTCGGGGTACACGTAGGCGGTCACGATGGGGCCGAAGAGCTCGTCCCGCAGGAGCCGGAAGTGGGGGTCGCGCGTCACCACCACCGTGGGCTCGACGAACCAGCCCTCGGAGTCGTCGCAGCCGCCCCCCACCAAGACCTCGCTCAAGGGGTCCGAGCGGGCCTCCTCGATGGCCGCCCGGTGGCCGCTCCAGGCGGCGCCGTCGATGACGGCGACCATGAAGTTGCCGAAGTCGGCCACGTCGCCTTCGCGGATGGTGGAGATGTCCTCCGCCAGCCTCGCCGAGAGCCGTGGCCACATGGAGTCGGGGACGAAGAGGCGGGAGACGGCCGAGCACTTCTGGCCCTGGTACTCGAAGCCGCCGCGGACGACGGCGGTGGCGAGCGCGTCCAGGTCCGCCGAGGGGTGCGCGAGGACGAAGTTCTTGCCCCCCGTCTCGCCCACCAGGCGCGGATAGCCCCGGTAGGCGGCGATGTTGGCGCCCACCTTCCGCCACATCTCGTGGAAGACCGCCGTCGAGCCCGTGAAGTGCACACCGGCCAGGTCCGGGGAGGAAAGCGCCGTCTCGCCGACCTCGCCGCCGGGCCCGTAGACGAGGTTGACGACCCCCTCCGGGAGGCCCGCCGCCATGAGCAGGCGCATCACGAACCAGGCCGAGTAGGCGGCGGTGGAGGCCGGCTTCCAGACCACCGTGTTGCCCATGAGCGCGCAGGAGGTGGGCAGGTTGCCGGCGATGGAGGTGAAGTTGAAGGGCGTGACCGCGAAGACGAAGCCCTCCAGGGGCCGGTAGTCGAGCCGGTTCCAGACCCCCGGTGAGCTCTCCGGCTGCTCGTCGTAGACGCGCAGCATGTACTCCACGTTGTAGCGCCAGAAGTCGATCAGCTCGCAGGCGGCGTCGATCTCGGCCTGGTGGGCGGTCTTGGACTGGCCCAGCATGGTGGCCGCGTTGAGGGTGCTCCGCCAGGGCCCGGCCAGGAGCTCGGCGGCGCGCAGGAAGACGGCCGCCCGGTCCCACCAAGGTGTCCTGGACCAGGCCGGCCAGGCCGCCCCGGCGGCGCGGACGGCCTCCTCCACCTCCGCCTTCCCGCCCATGTGGACGTCCGCCAGCACGTGCCGGCGCCGGTGGGGCATGACGGCCTCCATGAGCCTGCCCGTGCGCACCTCGCGACCCCCGATCACGGACGCGATCTCGATGCGCTCCGACTGCATCTTTTCGAGGGCGGCCGTGAGCTCGGCCCGCTCGGGCGAGCCGGGCGCGTAGGAGCGCACGGCCTCGTTGAGCGCCTTGGGGGGGCGGTAGAGCCCGTAGGCGGTGGCGGTGGAGTCGTCCCGCAGGGGACCGCTCTGGGGCGGGGAGCCGGTCACCCGCTAAGTGTGGCGCGGCGGGGGGCCGCCGTGCCGGGGGCGCGGCTAGGCCTCGTGCCTCTTCCTGAGCGCGTTGAGAAGCGCGGCCCGGCGGGCCGCCTCGGGGCCCAGCCGGCGCGCGGCCGCCTCCAGCTCCTCCTCGGAGCTGTAGCGGATGTGGAGGCCGTTGGGGAGGACGGTCTGGAAGACGTCGGGCTCGTCCGAGGGCGCCTCCCCGCGGGCCGGCTCCGGAGCCGACCAGTCGAAATCAGCCACGAGACGCTCAACGCTCCCGGCTCTCGCCCCTTGCGCGCGCGCGCAGCCCGGGGCCCGCCGGCGAGGCCAGGAAAGCCCGGGTGTGGGGCGCGGCCACCTCCACCAGCTCGGGTGGGACCGGGGCCGGTCGCCCGTCCCGAAGCCTTGTCCAGGCCCATTCGGTCAGCACCTCGGCCAGGAGCTCGCCGCCCGGATGCCGGCGGATCCACGTGCGGCGCACGCCCCGCACCCCGCTCACGAGCTCCACCCGCACCGTCAGCGCGACCTCGTCTCCGTATCCGGCCGGCCGGTGGTGCGTGATCTCCGAGTGGTGGACGACCCAGGCGCCCTGGCGGGCGGCGCACCACTCCCGGCCGTAGCCGGCCAGCTCGGCGTGGCGGTTGGCGAGCTCCTCCGCCCAGCTCAGGTAGACCGAGTTGTTGACGTGGCCGTTGCGGTCGACCTCGTAACTGCGGACGGGCCAGCGGGCGCTGAAAGTGAGGGGGTCGACGGCCATGGATCGGCTCCGATTATCCGTTCTCCCCGGCCGGCAGCCCTCTCCGGCTACCCTTTAGGACGTGGAGCTGGAGGGGAAGGTCGCCCTCGTCACCGGCGCCGGCAGCGGCATCGGCCATGCCATCGCGCACCGCTTCGGGCTGGAGGGGGCCATGGTGGCGGTCAACTACTTCGGCTGGGAGGAGCAGGCGGAGGGTCTGGCGGCCGAGCTCTCCCAGGACGCCGAGCGGTCGATCGCGATCAAGGCCGACGTCTCCGACTCCGCCCAGGTCAAGGGCATGGTCGACAAGGTCGTGGCCGAGTTCGGGCGCGTCGACGTCCTCGTCAACAACGCGGGCCTTGAGAAGGCGGCCCCCTTCCTCGACGTCGCCGAGGCGGATTGGGACCAGGTCCTGCACGTGGACCTCAAGGGCGCTTTCCTCTGCATGCAGGCCTGCGGCAGGGTCATGCGGGAGGCGGGGGGAGGCTCCATCGTCAACATCTCCTCCATCCACGAGGACTTCTCGTTCCCGGGCTTCACGCCCTACTGCGCCGCCAAGGGCGGCATGCGCATGCTCATGCGCAACGCGGCCCTCGAGCTGGCCGCCTTCAACATCCGCGTCAACGACATCGCCCCGGGCGCCATCGAGACCCCCATCAACACGGGCACCCTGGCCGACCCCCAGAAGATGGCCGCCCTCAAGGCCATCATCCCCCTGGGCCGCATGGGCAGGGTGGAGGAGGTGGCGCAGGTGGCGCTCTTCTTGGCCTCGTCGCGCTCGTCCTACGTGACGGGCTCCACCTACTACGTGGACGGGGGCATGGTGAGGTACGCCCAGAGCCTCTGACGGCTCCCCCGCGGTGTCTGTCAGGGTTCCCCTTCGAGGGCGCCGGGCCGGAGGCGCGCGACGGTGCCCGGATCGCTCACGCGCCCCCACCTGACGATGATCCCCTCGGCGCGGAGGAGCCGGGCCTGGAGGGCCGGGCCGGGCGCCGCGAGCCGGCCGTCGGCCCGCACCACCCGCCACCAGGGCAGGTTTTGGGAGCCGGCCAGGACGCTCCCCACGGCCCGCGCCGCACCCGGCCGGCCGGCCCGGGCGGCGATCTGTCCGTAGCTGGCCAGCTCGCCCCGCCCGAGGGCCGAGACGACCGTGGCGACCGCCTCCGGGAAGGAGGGGCCCCTCACAGCGGGCCGGTCAGTCCAGTTCGGCGTAGGCGGAGAGGGTCAGGAACTCCTCGAAGTCGTCGTCCAGCGTGACCCGCTCGAAGACCGCGGCCGCCGGCTCGAAGTGCCCCGAGGCGTAGACCTCGTCGCCCAGCGCCGCGCGGATCTTCTCCAGCTCTTGACGCTCGACCTCTCGCACGAGGTCGGCGCTCACGGGCCGGCCGTCCTCCAGGCGCGCCCCCCGGTGCACCCACTGCCAGACCTGGGAGCGGGAGATCTCGGAGGTGGCGACGTCCTCCATGAGGTTGAAGATGGCCGCCGCGCCCACGCCCCGCAGCCAGGACTCGATGTACTGGATGCCGACGGAGACGTTGTTGCGCAGGCCCGCCTCTGTGATGCGGCCGCCCTCGATCCGGAAGTCGATCAGCTGGGGGGCCTCGACACGGACGTCGTCCCGGAGCCGGCCGATCTGGTTGGGCCGGTCGCCCAGGACACCGTCGAAGACCTCGGTCGCCACCGGGACGAGGTCGGGGTGCGCCACCCAGGTCCCGTCGCAACCGTCGCCCGCCTCGCGCACCTTGTCCTCTTTGACCCGGGCCAGGGCCCGCTCGTTGACCGCGGGGTCCCGGCGGGAGGGGATGTAGGCGGCCATGCCCCCGATGGCGAAGGCGCCGCGCCGGTGGCAGGTGCTGACCAAGAGCTCGGTGTAGGCGCGCATGAAGGGGACCGTCATGGCGACCTGGGCGCGGTCGGGGAAGAGGGGGAAGTCCTGCCGGTTCCTGAACTTCTTGATGCAGCTGAACATGTAGTCCCAGCGCCCGGCATTGAGGCCGGCCGAGTGGTCCCGGAGCTCGTAGAGGATCTCCTCCATCTCGAAGGCGGCCAGGATGGTCTCGATGAGCACGGTCGCGCGGATGGTCCCGTGGGGGATGCCGAGGGCCTGCTGCGAGAACTCGAAGACGTCGTTCCAGAGCCGGGCCTCCAGGTGGCCCTCCAGCTTGGGCAGGTAGAAGTAGGGGCCCGACCCCTTCTCCATCAGCCGCCGCCCGTTGTGGAAGAGGTGGAGGCCGAAGTCGAAGAACGCGCCCGCGACTGGCGTCCCGTCGACGAGGACGTGCTTCTCGGCCAGGTGCCAGCCGCGCGGGCGCACGATCAGGGTCGCCACCTTCTCGTCGAGTGCGTAGCGGCGCCCGTCGGGGCTCTCGTACGTGATCGTGCCCTCGATGGCGTCGGTCAGGTTGACGTGGCCGAGGACCATGTTCTCCCAGGTCGGCGAGTTGGAGTCCTCGAAGTCGGCCATGAAGACGCGGGCGCCGGAGTTGAGGGCGTTGATGAGCATCTTGCGGTCGGTCGGCCCGGTGATCTCGCAGCGCCGGTCCCGCAGGTCGGGGGGCGCCTCCGCCACCTTCCAGGCCGACTCCCGGAGCGCGCGCGTGGCCTCCAGGAAGCCGGGGTTCTCCCCCTCGTCGATGGCCCGCTGGCGCTCTTCACGGCGCGCCAGGAGGGCGGCCCGGCGGGGGCCGAACTCGCGCTGGAGGCGCGCGACGAAGTCCAGCGCCGGGGGCGTCAGGACCTCTTCCATGCGCCCTTCCACCTGGGCTCTGACCTCGACTCCTGTGGCGGTCGCCATCGGCAAGCCTCCCTCGTGAATGCCCTCTTCGACGCCCTCAATGTAGCGTGGCGGGGGGTCCTGCCCTCCGAATGTGCGCAATGCGTATTCAACCGGCGTTCCATCCTGTACGATCACGCACACTTGGGCGACCAACTGCCTGACGACGCCTGCCCTTTTCACCGGCCCTTCCCAGCCGACTTCGATGCCTGCCCCGCCTACCGGCCCACGCAGTACACGGGGCTGGACCTCAAGTACAGGGCCCTTCCCCCGGTCTGGACCTGTTCGAATCTCGAGGTCGAGCGGCGTCCGGGCGTCGCCCGCGGCTTCTACGGGCGCTGCCTGCTGGGCGCGGTGGCGCAGCGCCTGGACTGGGTGGCGGAGGTCAACGCCGCCCGCCTGGAACGCATCCGGGCGCTGAACCGCGCCCTGGCGGCCGAGCTGGAGAAGGTCGGGCACGCCTTCTGGGAGGCCAAGGGCGGGCAGCTGAAGGCGCTGCGCGCCGGGGACGACCCCGCCCAGTCCACGCGCGAGCTGGAGGAGGCGGCGGCTCGCCTGGAGGACGCGGTGGACGTCTACATGGCCGATCACGCGCGCGACTTCGAGGCCCTGCGCATGCCCCTGGACGCGACGCGCGACCTCATCCGAGCGGCCCTCGACGCCATGATCATCCAGGACACGGCCGAGACCAGGTTCAGGGTCAGCGACGAGATCGTGCAGCGGTTCCCCGCCGAGCTGCGCAACCTCCTGCGCCCTCGCTCTCCGGCCTGAGCCCGGGCGCGTCTGGCCTCAGTCGGGCAGGCGGCGCTCGGAGCGGGCGGTCAGTATGAGCCGGACGGGCCGGTCCAGCAGGATGTAGTCCCAGGCCCAGTTGACGAGGACCACGGCCCGGCTCCTGAAGCTGACGATGCGGACGAGGTGCACCACCAGCCAGGCCGCCCAGCCCGGGAAGCCCCAGAGCCGGAGGCGGCGGGTCTGGACGACGGCCGCGTTGCGCCCGACGGTGGCCATTATCCCGGGGTCGTGGTAGCGGAAGGGCGTTGGGGGGGCGCCCGCCACCAGGGCCCGGATCCCGGCCGCGGCGTGCCGGCCCTCCTGGATGGCGACCGTGGCCAGCATGGGCAGCTGCCCGTCCCCGTCCCCCACGGCGGCCACGTCGCCGGCCGCGAAGACCTCGGGTCTCCCCTCCAGCTGCAGGGTGGAGAGCACGCTGAGGG
>JBOHUY010000007.1:0-11560 GCA_050735015.1 Candidatus Dormibacterales bacterium
GGCGGCCTCCGGCTCACAAAGTCTCCCCTCGCACATGGCGGCGATCTTATCTCAGGGCGGGCGCGGCAAAGGCGCGCCGGTCAGTCGCCGGGCCCCCAGAGCCCGAACCGCAGGTCTCGGTCCTGGGGCCGCCAGGTGCCCAGGAACTGCGAGCGCTCGCCCATCTCCCGCGAGCGCGCCACCAGCCGCCGGCCGAGCTCGAGCCGTCCCGGCTCCCAGGCGGCCAGGGCCCGGTCCACGTCCCCCCGCGCGGCCGCGATGCACTCGCTCAGGGCCCAGGCGTCCGCCGCCGCCTTGGCCGTGCCCGCCGCCGCGTGCGGCCGCGCCGTGAAGGCGGCGTCCCCCAGAAGGCAGGCCCGCCCGAAGACCACCCGCGGCACCTCGACATCCATGACGGGCTGGATGAAGGGGTCGTCCGAGCGCAGGACGACCTCGGCGAGGGCGTCCGGGAGCCCCTGGGCCGCCCTCCGCAACTCAGAAAGGAACTCCTCTTTGACCGCCCCCGGCGGCACCGAGAGCTCCCGGCGCACGCCCTGGCGGTCGGTCATGAGGGCGCCCACGGCATCGGGGGCCACGTTTCGGTACCAGACGAAGTTCATGAGGCGCCGGCCCGGGGAGACCGAGCCACGGGCGGCCGGGATGGGGTAGACGAGGACGTGGCTGGCGGCCATCACGTGGTAGACGATGGCGTCGCGCAGGGTGGACCGGGTCGCCCTGCCGAGCCGGGCCTCGGCCACCGTACCCCGCCAGCCCACGTAGCCCGAGTAGGCGGGCCTGACCTCGGGCAGGACCTGGGAGCGGGCGGTGGACGAGATGCCGTCCGCGCAGACGAGGAGGTCACACTCCCGCTCGTCCCCCCCGGCGAAGGCGACCCGGGTCCCCCCGGCGCCGTCCCCGAAGCCCGTCATGCTCCGCCCCAGGTGGTAGCGGGAGGCGGGCAGCCCCCGCCTCAGCGTCCTGTAGATGGTGTTCCAGCCCGTGAACCTGTAGGGCTCCGCCTCCTCGAAGATCACCTCCCCCACCGGGCCCAGGTAGCGCAGGCAGGCGGCGCCCACGGTGACCCGGTCGACCTCGGCCAGACCCCTCTCGACCAGGTAGCGCGTGGTCATGGGGTGCACGACGATCCCCGCCCCCCGGCTCTGGAGGGCCGCCCGGGCGCGCTCGAAGACCTGGACCTCGCAGCCCAGGTCTCTCAGCAGGAGAGCGGCGGTGAGACCGCCGATGGAGCCCCCCACGACCGCGACCCGGATACCCCGGCCCGGGGCGGGCTCTGCGCCCCCCGCCCCGGGGGCCTTAACCTTGTGCGCATGGCGATCCCCTTTCACGAGGCCCAGGCCATCATCGAAGCCGCCCACGAGAAGGCGCGCTCCATGGGCATCCGGGTCACAGTCGCCATCGTCGACGAGGGCGGCGTCCTGCAGGCCCTGGGCCGGATGGACGGCTCCTTCCACCTCAGCTCCCAGATCGCGGAGGCCAAAGCCCTGGGGGCGGCGCTCTGGCACCGCGACGGCGCCCAGCTGGCCTCCATGAAGAAAGACCGGCCCGCCTTCTTCGAGCAGGTCGACCGCCTCGTTCGGCTGCCCCTCATGCCGGGGCTCGGCTCCGCCGTCATCCGGCGCCAGGGCGAGGTCCAGGGCGGCGTCGGCGTCAGCGGCGCCGCCAGCGAAGAGGACCTCGAGTGCGCGCTCGCGGGGCTGCGCGCGGTCGGGCTGGAGGAGAAGACCTAGCCGAGAGCGGCCGTCAGACTCGTGGGCCGTCAGGAGGGGACGACCGCGAGGGCGTCGTACATGAAAAGGCAGCCGGGCACGGCCAGGCTGCCGACCTCGACCGTGGTGCTGGCGGGCGGGGCGCCGGGGAAGAACTCGCGGCGCACGGCCATGGCCCCCAGCAGGTCACGGGCCAGGTCCGTGTGGTAGGCGCCCACCCGCACCACGTTCTCGAGGCTGGAGCCGGCCGCCTCCAGGATCTCCTTGAGGCTGGTGAGGACGTGGCGGACCTGGGGCACGATGGGATCCTCGTAGAGGGAGGCCTCGGGCGCCACCTGGGCCGCCCCCGCCACCCCCGTCTCGAAGTCGGTCGGGAGGATGCCGCTCACGAACACGTACTCGCCCGCGCGCACAGCCTGGGACTCGGCCGTCACGGAGACGGGCGCCCGGGGCGCGTGCACCGCCTCTTTGTGGAGCCCCGAGCCGGGGCTGAGCGCGATCACCTCGACCTGGACCAGGCACTGGGGGTGGAGGATGTCCGACTCCAGCACCGTCCGCGCCGGGGGGTCGGCGGGGAAGTACGTGCGCCAGGCCTCGTCGAAGGCGAAGAAGTCTGAGTGGCTGCGCAGGAGCACCTGCGCCCGCACGACGTCGCCGAGCCCGCTCCCGGCCGCCTCCAGGATGTGCCCGAGCCGGTCCAGCACGCAGCCCGTCTGTCGCTTGACGGCGGAGGCGAAGTGGGGCAGCCCAGGGGGCACCGTCGCGGCCGGCGCCAGCGGTCCCCCTCCGTCCGCGGCCGTGATCCCGGCCGTGAAGATGAAGGGTCCCGCCTCCACCGCGTGGGCGCCCGGGACCAGCGGCGGGGGCACGCGGTCGCTGTGCACGACCCGGCGCACGGCGCCCTGGCCGGGCACCAGGCCCGTCACCTCGATCTCGATCTCGGCCGTCCGGCGGACCAGCCCCGAGCGGATGGCCGAGCCGGGGGCCGGCGGCACGGTCATGAAGGGACGGCGGGCCTCGAGGTAGGCCGGGAAGTCCCGGTAGCCGGTGTGCCAGGTGCGCAGGTAGACGGCCTGCTGGAGCGACGAGCCGCCCGCGGCCAAGGTCTCCTCCAGGCCCTTGAGCGAGAGCTCGGTCTGCGCCCTCACCTGGTTGTGGTAGGGGCTGTCCTGGGGGTCGGTCGGCACCAAAAGGCCGGACGCGAAGACGAAGGGCCCGGTCCGGATGGCGTCGGAGAGGTAGACGGCGATGGGGCTCGGAGAGGGCCCTCTCTGCACGACCTGCCTGTTCAATCGATGTCCTCCTCGGTCTCCTTTCGCCGGGGCACGCTGTCGGGGTCCCCCAGGGCGCGACGCTGGTAGGCGGACAGCCGCGGGCAGGCCGCCAGCTCGGCCGCCGCGGCCCGGTCGCGGCGGGCGTTGACGATCACCTCCAGGGCCCGGCTGAGCGGCCACTCGCCGTGGTGCCGCTCCACCAGCTCCATCTCTTGGCCGGCCTCGAGAAGTCCGGGCTGGAGCGTCCGCATGTGCCAGCCCGTCTTGCCCGTGCCGCGCACGCGCACGGCCATGTCCTTGACCTGGAGCCGCCTGGCCAGCTTCCAGCAGGGGAGCCTGGGCTGTGTGACCTGCACCACCGCCTCCCCGATCCTGAAGGTGTCCCCCACGCAGACCTCGTCCTCGAGCAGCCCGCCGACGGTCAGGTTCTCCCCGAAGGAGGGGTGAGGGAGGCCGGCCAGGTCCAGCTCGCGGATCCAGTAGGGGTAGTGCTCGGAGGGGTAGACGCAGACGGAACGGTCGGGCCCCCCGTGAGTCTTGAGGTCGGCCTGGCCGTCCCCTTCCAGGTTGAGCTCGCCCAGCCAGACCGGGCCCGTGACGGGCCGCTTGTAGATGCCGCTGGACCAGGGGCCCTGGCCGGGGGCGGCCTCGTCTTCGGCGCCCAGCTGGGCGGGCGCGGCCACGTTGACGGAGAGGACGCGGGCGCTCAGCGTGGGCATGGGGCGACCGTTGGCGAAGTCTGGAGGTGCTTCAACTGAGCTCGGCCATGCGCATGGGCGGCCGGCGGACACCGGCCAGGCACCAGGATAGGGCAACTGGGGGGCATCCCCGGCCGGCGCGACAAACCTCATATCCTTCTCACCTCGGGGTTCGTGAACCAGTCAGGGCCCGTGGCCATGGCATCACGGAGCGACGAAGCCCGCTCTGAGTTGCAGGACGGTTCCCGCCCGCGAGGGCGACAGGAGGCGGAAAGTGGCCGTGAGTGGCGCCGGGTACATGGCGAGGCTTCTCGAGGGCTACGGGGTGACCAGCGTCTTCCTCGTCCCCACCATCCTCACCCGCACGCTGGCGGAGCTCGAGGGCCGGGGGGTGACCAGGGTCATGACCCACGGCGAGAAGGCGGCCGCCTACATGGCGGACGGCTACAGCCGGATGACGGGCCGTCCCGGCGTCTGCATGGCCCAGGCGGTGGGCTCCAGCAACCTGGCCGCGGGCCTCAAGGACGCCTGGCTGGCCTGCACACCGCTGGTCGCCATCACGGGCGGCCCCCTCCGCAGCCACGGGCAGCGCCACACCTACCAGGAGATCGACGACTTCGCCATGTACGAGCCCCTCACCAAGGCCAACCTCAGGGTCGACTCGCTGGAGGCCCTGCCCGAGGTCATGAGGCAGGCCTTCCGTGTCGCCACCACGGGCCGGCCCGGGCCCGTGCACGTGGAGCTGGCGGGCCACTACGGGGCGCCCATCGAGGACGCCGAGGCCGACCTGGAGCTGCTCGTCGAAGAGCCCTACCGGCACGTGCCGCCCCACCGGCCGGAGCCGTCTACCGAGGAGATCTCGGCCCTGGCGCGACTGCTCGAGGGGGCCGAGCGGCCGCTCGCGGTGGCGGGGGGCGGGGTGGCCGCCTCGGGCGCCGAGGCGGAGGTGGTGGCCCTGGCCAGAAAGCTCTCCATGCCCGTCGCCACCTCGCTCACAGCCAAGGGCTGCCTGCCCGAGGACGACCCCCTCTCCGTGGGCGTGGCCGGGATCTACTCGAGGTCGTGCGCCAACAAGGCGGTGGCGGAGGCGGACCTCGTCTTCTTCATTGGGACGGGGGCGGGCGGGCAGGTCACCAACCAGTGGAACCTCATCGGGCGGACCGCCCGCGTCGTCCAGATGGACATCGACCCCCAGCAGCTGGGCCGCCACCACCCCGTTGCCGCGGGGGCGGTCTGCGACGCCAGGGCCGGCCTCGCGCGCCTTGTCGCGGCGGTCGAGCCGCGGTCCCGGCCGCGGTGGAACGAGCGGGTCGCCGCGCTGGTCAGCGAGTGGCGCCAGGAGCACGGGCCCCACATCCGCTCCGGGGCCAGCCCCATGCGCCCGGAGCGGATCTGCCAGGAGATCGCCGCCACCCTCGCGGGCGGGGGCACCCTGGTCTGCGACACCGGGCACTCGGCCATGTGGGCGGGCCAGGTCATGGAGCTGGCGCGCCCCCGCCAGCGGCTGGTCCGCTGCGAGGGCTCCTTGGGCTGGGGGCTGCCCGCCACCATCGGCGCCAAGGCGGCGGCCGGGCCCGACGACTTCGTGCTCGGCTTCTCCGGCGACGGCGGCTTCTACTACCACCTGGCCGAGCTCGAAACCGCCGCCCGCCACGGCATCAACGCCGCCATCGTCGTCAACGACAACGGCGCCATGACCCAGGAGCAGCCCCTCTTCGACGCCGCCTACGAGGGCGGTGACCAGGGCGAGGGCCTCAAGCTCTGGACCTTCGCCAAGCTGGACCTCAGCCGGGTGGCGGAGAGCCTCGGCTGCCTCGGTATCCGGGCGGAGACGCCGGCCGAGCTGCGCGACGCGCTCGATGTGGCCCGGGCCGGGACCGACCGGCCGCTCGTCATCGACGCCCACGCCGACGCCACGGCCCTCGCCCCGACGGGCTGGAGCGCAGCGGGCTAGGAGGTCTTTTGACCGCGCGGATCGCGCCCCCGAGGCTGGCCTCGTTTGTAGAGCGGGTGCTCGTGGCGGCGGGCCTGGAGCCGGAGGGCGCGGCCCGGACCGCCGAGCTCATGGTCGCCGCCGACGCGCGCGGGGCCGAGGCCCACGGCGTCTTCCGGCTGGCCCAGTACGTGCGCCGCATCCGGGCCGGGGGCATCGCCACGCACCCCCGCATCCGGCTCGTCCAGGACCATCCCTCGACGGGCCTTCTGGACGGGGACAACGCCATGGGCCACCTGGTCATGAGTCGGGCCGCCGAGCTGGCCGTCGAGAAGGCCGGGCGCACTGGGCTGGGCTGGGTGGGGGCCAGGCACTCGAACCACGCCGGGCCGGCCGCCCTCTACGCGACCATGCCCCTCGCGCACGACATGATCGGCGTCTACATGGCCGTGGGCAACGCCAACCACATGGCGCCCTGGGGCGGCACGGAGATGCTGCTCAGCACCAACCCCATCGCCATCGCGGTGCCGGCCGGGCGCCACGCCCCGGTCGTCCTGGACATGGCCACGACGGTCGCCGCCTACGGCCGCGTGAAGGCGAAGGCCCAGGCGGGGGAGCCGCTGCCGGAGGGCTGGATGATCGACGCGGCCGGGCGGCCGCTGACCGACCCCGCGCGCGCGCACGAGGGCTCGCTCCTCCCCATCGGCGGGTACAAAGGCTACGGGCTCGCCCTCATGTTCGGCCTCCTGGCCGGCACCCTCAACGGGGCCGCCTTCGGGCGAGCCGTCGTCGACTTCAACGCCGACGCGGCTACGGTCACCAACACCGGGCACTTCATACTGGCCGTCGACGTGGCCCGGTTCGGCGACGTGGCGGCCTTCAAGGCCCGGGTCGACCAGGCCTGCGACGAGATCGGCGGCTCGGCCCCGGTGGCCGGAGGCGAGGGGGTCCGCATCCCCGGCGAGCGGGCCGCGGCCAACCTCGAGAAAAGCCTCGCCGACGGCATCGCGCTCAACCCCCGGCTGCGGGCCCAGCTCGACCGCCTGGCGGCCGACCTGGGGGTGGAGCCGCTCGGTCCATGAAAGAGGAGGTAGACACCATGAGCGACGGACCGGAGCCCCCCGCCCTTCTGCTCCGGAAGGGGGCGATCGCCGCCTTCGACCGCGGAACGGGCGTCACCACCACCCCCTACGTGGGCAAGTGGAACTCCTCGGAGGCCCGGGTGACGACGGGTGTCACCTCCTTTTTGCCCTCGACCGGCATCCCGCTCCACACCCACAACGTGGAGGAGGCGGTCCTGGTCCTGGAGGGCGAGGCCACGGCCGTGGTCGGCGAGGCGAGCTTTGAGCTGGAGGCCGGCGACGCCACCTGGGTCCCCGCCGGCGTCCCCCACAGGTTCGCGAACCGGGGCGCGGGCGTCATGCGCATCTACTGGGTCTACGGGGGGCGCGATGTGACCAGGACCATCTGCGCCACCGGGCAGACCTTCGAGCACCTCTCCGACCAGGACCGCTACGGAGGGGCCACGTCGGAGTGAGCGCGCGCCGCGGACCGGCCCCCGCCTCTTTCTTGCGGGCCGAGCCTTGACCCCCCTCGAGATCGGCGCGCTGGCTGCGGCCGGGGTCATCGCCGGGGGCCTCAACGCGATCGTGGGCTCCGGCTCGTTCGTGGCCTTCCCGACCCTGCTCGCGCTCGGCTACAGCCCCGTGGTGGCGAACGTCACCAACCGCGTGGGGCTGGTCCTGGGACTCTTCAGCGGGGTGGCCGGGTACCGGCGCGAGCTCTCCGGTCAGCGCGAGCGCGTGCTGCTCCTGGGCGTGCCCACCCTGGTCGGGGCGGCCGTGGGGGCGGCCCTGCTCTTGGTGCTGCCCCCCGTCATCTTCCAGCGCGTGGCGCCCGCGCTCATCATCATCGCCATCGGGCTAATGCTGGGCGGTCCCAGGATCTCGCGGGCCCTGGAGAAGCGCTCCGACGCCTGGTGGGTCAAGCCCGCCCTGCCCGCCTCCATCTTCCTGACCGCGATCTACGGGGGCTACTTCGGGGCGGCCATGGGCGTGATCCTGATCAGCACCCTCAACGTGATGGTGGAGGACTCGCTGCAGCGCCTGAACGGGCTCAAGAACGTCCTCGCGGGCCTGATCAGCCTGGCCGCCGCCGTCTACTTCATCATCTTCGCCCACGTGGCCTGGGAGGCGGCCATCATCCTTGCCGGGTCCAGCATCGTGGGCGGGTGGCTGGGGGCCTCCGTGGGCCGCCGGCTCTCGCCCACGGTCCTCAAGTGGATCATCGTCGTCGGCGGCATCGCCGCCGTCGTCAAGCTGGTCTTGTGAGAGCCGTCAGCGCGCAGCAGGCGCGGTCGGGCCCGGGGTCAGTCGAGGAAGAGGACCGCGCTCCGGTTGACCTCGTCCTGGGGCCGGCCGTCAGAGAGCCGCCTCAGCTCGCCGGCCGCCTCGGCGCCGAGCCGGGAGGCGTCATCGGCGTTGACCTCGACGAGGTTCCCGGCCGGGTCGCGCATGTACAGCTGCAGCTGGCCGCTGGGGAGCTCGTAGAGGTGATGGCCGAAGGTGACCGAGTCCAGGCTGCCGGCCTCTCGCGCCGCCCGGTAGACGGGCGTGATGTCCTCCACGGCGATGGCGAAGTGATGGTGGCTGGGCGCCTTCTCGCCGCGCTCGAAGAGGTGGAGCTGGAGGCCGCCGCCGAGGCGCATCCACTGGACCGGGAAGCCGAAGTTGGGCGTGGGCAGCGCCTCGGCTCCGAAGAGCTTCTCGTAGAACGCGACGGACTCTTCGAGCCTTCGCGCCACGACGCTGACGTGGTTGAGACGAGCCTTCGACACCGAACAGCCTCCGCCGGCGCTCCATGGTACGGACTTTGGGGCCCCCCGCGAGCGGGCGGGTGCACGCCGACGGGGCCCCGGCCGGCGGCGCCGGGGGGCGCCAGGTGACGGCGGCCGACCGGGACGACGGCGCCCTCGGGCCCCGCTTCGGGCTCAGCCCCGGGATGCTGGCGCTGAGAGACGAGGCGCGCGAGTTCGCGGCCCGCCTTCGCCCCCGTGCCATGGACAACGAGTGGCGCGCGCCCCGCGAGCGAGTCGACTGGGAGATGCTGGAGGAGGCCTCGCGCCGTGGCTGGCGCACCCTCGGCCTGCCCCGCGAAGAGGGCGGTGGCGGCGCCGGGGCGCTCGAGCTCTGCCTGCTCATCGAGGAGCTCGCCAGCGGCGACATGGGCTTCGCGGTCATCCTCGACCAGACCCTCAAGGTCCAGCGCATCATCGCCCGGGCCGCCCAGGCGGAGGCGCGGCGACGCTTCCTGGAGCGCTTCCTCCAAGACCCCCGCTGCGTGCTGGCGATCTGCTTCACGGAGCCGGAGGCGGGCTCCGACTACATCATCCCCCACCCCGACTTCCGCTTCTCGACGCAGGCCCGACTGCGCCCGGACGGGAAGTGGGTCCTGGAGGGGCGCAAGCGCTTCATCTCGAACGGCGCGGACGCGGGCTTCTACCTCGTCTTCGCGTGCACGGACCCCTCCCAGCCCGCCCACCTGGGGTCGAGCGCCTTCCTTTTGGAGCCCGGCCTGCCCGGCTTCCACGTGGAGGCCGTGCACGAGAAGATCTCGCAGCGGACGATCGACAACGCCGCGCTCCGCTTCGACGGCGTCGTGCTCGAACCCTGGCGCATGGTGGGGCTTCAAGACCTCGGCTACGCGGGAGCTCGCGAGATCCTGCGCGAGAGCGCGATCGAGGCCGGGGCGACCACGCTCGGCTGTGCCCGGGCCGCCTACGAGATGGCCCTCGAGCACGCCTCCCGGCGCGTGCAGGGCGGGCGTCCCATCATCGAGCACGCCAACGTGGCCTGCCGGCTGGCCGACATGTACGCGGAGCTGGAGGCGGCCCGCAGCCTGATCTGGCGCGCGGCCTGGGCCGTCGAGCACGACCCCGGCTACGACTACGCCCTGGGCAGCGCGGCCAAGCTCTTCGCCGCCGATGTGGCCGTGCGCGTGTGCCTCTCCGCGATGGAGATCCACGGGGGGCTGGCGATCATGTACCGGGAGACGGCGGTCGAGAAGTGCCTGCGCGACTGCGTCTCCTTCCTGCATTCGGACGGCGCCCAGGACTCGCACCGTCTTCGCATCACCGACATCCTCAAGGAGGCTCGACGCTAAATGAAGATCGACGTCCACAACCACGTCATCCCGGAGCCCGCCATAGAGCTCCTCCGGACCGACCCCGCCTATCGCTCCAAGGTGGAGGGCGATCACATCAGGGGCGGCAACCACGGCCGCTTCCGGCTGGAGGCCTCCTTCCGCGACCCCGACGCCAAGCTCAAAGAGCTCGAGTCCAAGGGCCTGGAGGGCGCCGTCCTCTCCGCCGCGCCCCCCCTCTTCTTCTACGAACTGGAGGCGGCAAAGGGGGAGGCCATGGCGCGCGCCACCAACCGGGGGCTGCGCGAGTTCGCGGCCGCCGAGCCCACCCGCTACCGCTGGATGGCCCACGTCCCCATGGCCTACCCGGAGACGGCGACTCGCATGCTCGAGGAGGCCGTGGCGGAGGGGGCGGTGGGCGTCGAGGTCGGCACCAGCATCGCGGGGCGCCGGCTCGACGAGCCCGCCTACGACGCCTTCCTGGCCGCCGTCGAGCGCCTGGGCGTGCCCCTGCTCATACACCCCGCCTACAACGAGCCCAACCGGGCCCTCGACGACTTCTACATGCAGAACGCCATCGGCAACCTTTTGGAGACCACCATCGCCGTCGAGCGCCTGATCTGCGCGGGGGCGCTCGACCGGCATCCCGGGCTTCGCGTCGTGCTCGTGCACGCGGGCGGCTTCTACCCCTTTCAGGCCGGACGGCTCCGGCACGCCCGCAGCGTGCGGCCCGAGCTGAGCTCGGCGCCGGAGGACCCCTTCCGGTACCGGGGCCAGGTCGTCGCCGACACCATCACCCACGACGCCGGGGCCCTTCGCTACCTGATCGACTGCATGGGGGCCGAAAACGTGGTCATGGGCACCGACCTGCCCTTCGACATGGCCACGCCCGAGCCCGTCGCCATGCTCGTCGCCGTGGCGGGCAAGCAGGTGGCGCAGACGGTCGCGGAGGACAACCCGGCTCGGCTCTACAAGTTCGGGGACTGAAAGCGCCGCGGCCACGTCGCGTCCGGGCGCGCCGGACCTCAAAGACTTCGACCGGGCCGAGTACGAGCGTCGCTGGGCAGCCGCCCGGCGGCTGATGGAGCGCGCCGGCCTGGACGCGCTCCTGGCCGGCGGGCGCGCCTCCTACAGGTACCTGACCGGCCATCGCAGCGTCCAGTTCGCGATCGACAAGCGCCCCATGCTCGTCCTCCTCCCCCTCGTGGGGCCCCCGGCCAGGCTCGTCTATGGTGCCGAGGTGGCGGAGGCGGCCGCGCAGTCCTGGATCGAGGACGTCCGCGGCTATCCGGGCCGGAGCCCCCTCGAGGCGGGCCTCGTCGCCGACCTCCTCTCGGGGCTGGGCCTGGGTGAAGCGACCATCGGCTGGGAGCTCGGCCCCGGCCAGCGGCCGGCCCTCCCCCACTCAACCTTCGAGGAGGTGCGCCGTCACCTGCCCGGCGCCCGCTTCGTGGACGGCTCGGCCGTGCTGGACGCCTGCCGCCTCGTCAAGTCGGACGCCGAGGTCCTGCGCGTGGAGGAGGCCTGCCGCGTCGCCTGCCGCGGCCACCGCCTGGCCTTGGAGCGGATGCGGCCGGGCCTCTCGGTGGCCGAGTGCGAGCGGCTGGTCCTGGCCGCCATGCTGGAGGCGGGCACGGACGCCGACCCCCCGCCCGTCCTCTTTTTCGGAGGCGCGGCCCAGGCCCACGTCTACGCCGAGGGCGAGGTCCTCCAGCTCGACTTCGCCGTCTCCCTCCGGGGGTACAGGGCGGACCTCACCAGGAGGGCTTCCTTCGGAGCGCCGGGGGCCCTCCACCTCCGCGACCACGA
>JBOHUY010000008.1:0-1724 GCA_050735015.1 Candidatus Dormibacterales bacterium
GGCTGGCCCCGTAGGCGGGGACGACCTGGAGCGTGACGTTGGTGCCGCCGGACGCACTGGCCGTGGCGCCGTTGACGACGGGCGGGTGCTGGAGCAGGTAGCCCACGATGTAGAACCCGACCATCACACCCGCCGCGGCGACGCCTAGCGCCACCGCGATGACCCTCATCATGGCCGCCTCCCGTGAACGTGCCGCACGGCATCGAACGATGCCCTCGTGGAGCCCCAGGGCCCAAGACCCCTGCCGTCCAATCGGCGTCCGCACCCGCGAAGGCGTTCCTCACTGTCTGTGGGCCCGACCGGCCGCCCACCGGCCCCGAGTTGATTGGCTCTCCGCTCTGCTCAATCAGGGAGCCACTCGGGAATCTATATCGGCTCCACCAGATCGTGGATTACAAAGCTGTCATGTTGAAGGGAGCCCTGAGCGGCGGGCGTCGGGGATGACAGTTTCGTAATGAGAAATCGTGTGCGCACCCACCGGGGAGCCCACTTCGGGGGGATTAAGAGCCGGCCGGGAGCGCCGAGCCCCGCATGCGCACCGAGCGGATGGAGAGGCGGAAGGTGCTCCCCCGGCCGGGCACGCTGTCCAGGGTCAGGCTGCCTCCGTGAGCCTCGGCCACGGTCTTGACGATGGGGAGCCCGAGTCCCATTCCCCCCGCCAAGCGGCTGCGCGGAGAGCCCGCCTGCCCGAAGCGCTCGAAGATGCGCTCCTGGTCCACCGGCGCGATGCCGGGCCCGCTGTCCGCGACCGCGATCAGGGCCTGGCCGTGGGAGGCGGTCACGCTGAGCTCGATGGTGTCCTCCTCGGAGGTGTGCTTGACCGCGTTTTCGATGAGGGCGTCGAGGGCCACCGCGAGGCGGTCGGCGTCAGCCTCGACGACGACCTCGTCCATGCGCCCCAGGCGCCAGCGGCGCGGGGTCGCGGACCAGCGCCGGAGCGCCTCGACCAGGACGGGCTCCACCTCCAGGGGCCGCCGGTGCAGGAAGTCGGGGTCCTCGGCCGCGGCCAGGAGCAGGAGGCGCTCGGCCAGGCGTCTCAGCCGCATGAGTTCTTTCACGACCACCTGCGCGTCGCCCGCCACCTGCCCGTCGGCGCCCGCCCCGCGTTGGATCAGCTCGGCGTGGCCGAGCGCCGTCGTGATGGGCGTGCGCAGCTCGTGTGAGGCGTCCTGGATGAAGCGGCGCTCGCGCTCGAGCAGGCGCAGGTTGGACTGCAGGACCTGCTCCAGGGCCCCGGTGGCGGCCAGCCGCCGGCGCGCGTGCCAGACCATGGCCAGGAACATGGCCGCCATGAGGGGCACCTCGGTCACCTCGTCCAGGGGCTGCGCCCCGGAGCGGACGTCGACGACCAGGGTGAGGGCGGTCAGGACCATGATCGCGGCCAGGATCCAGAGCGTGGTCTGGATGCTCCAGACTCGGAAGCCGTACAGGATCGTGAGGCTGACCCAGATGAAGTGGAAGGGCACGGTCTCCCAGCGGGCGAAGGCGACCGTCCCCACCAGGTTCGCGCATGCGAAGGCGCCCCAGAGGCCGTCCACCCAGCGCATGTGGCGGAAGGGCCAGCTCTCGCCGGCCAGGAGCGTCGTGGCCCGCCGCGCGGCCGAGGGCGCCGGTGCTACGAGCGCGGGCGGGTCAGCCATCGACCCGGTAGCCCTCGCCCCGGACGGTGCGGATGACGTCCGGCCCCAGCTTGGCCCGAAGCCGCCTCACGTAGACGTCGACCA
>JBOHUY010000009.1:0-8197 GCA_050735015.1 Candidatus Dormibacterales bacterium
CCCGAACAGGGCAACCCACGGATCCCTTGTCGCGCTCCCGCGTGTCGCCGATCTGGAGCTCATGGCTACCAAGGGCGCGGGGGCGCGCGGCACCTGGAGCGTGGCGCGCGTCATGCCCACGATCACCAGAGGACAGACACGCGAGCCACTGCCGCGTCAGGTCCCGCCGCAGATCATCAGGTAGCGGCCCAAGACTCTCAGAAGGGCACGCAAGCCTCGAAGTCCCGGTAGAGGTCGCCCTTGTCCAGATGGACGTAGCGCATGACCATCACGTAGGTCGTGTGGCCGAGGATCCGACGCAGCCGCTCGATCTCGCCGCCCCGGCGCAGGTACTCGGTCGCGAAGGTGTGCCGGGACTTGTGGGCGTGGATCCGGAACCCGAGCCGTCGATGAAGGCGGCCAAAGAGCCGAGAGACGGTCTCGACGCTGACCGGCCGGCCGTCAGAGAGCAGGAGCAGCCGGTCGGAGTCCGCCTCCGGACGAAGGCGGTCGACGTAACGGATCAGTTCCCGCCGCAGCTGCCGACTGACCGGAACGCGGCGGAACTTGGCGCCCTTGCCCCGCTTGATCTTGAGGAAGGTGGCCTCGCCGTCCTTGACACCTCCTTGACCGCCTTCTAGCACCCCCTTTCCGGAGGTCCTGAAGACGCCGAAACCCGGCCCCCAGGACCGGGTTCTGAATTCAAGTTAGCCTCAAGGCCGCCCCTCAAAAAGCCCGACGGAAACCCGGCCGGGAGCCCGCCGGCGACACCCTCCGCGAAACCCAAAATGGGCATCTGTTTTTGAGACCGCCGGGGCCTCGAGCCCCCCGGCCCCTACCGGTACGCGAGCACGCCCGCGATCGCGGCCAGGCCCACGATGAGGGCGGGCGGGACACGGCGGGTGACCCCGAGGCCGAAGGCCCCGGCCGCGATGAGGCCGGCCTGCGCGTCCAGGCCCTGGCTGATGACGAGCCGGGCCAGGATGATGGGGAAGATGGCGATGACGGCCAGGCTCAGTCCTCTCACGAACTCCTTCACGTGGGGCAGCTCGCCGAAGCGGCGGTGGAGGGCCTCGACGAAGAGGATGAGGAGGGGGGGCAGGACGGCGGCCACGGCCGCCAGCGCGGCGCCCAGCCCCCCCAGTACGAGGTAGCCGAGGCTGACCACCCAAAGGCCCGTGGGCCCGGGGGCGATCTGGCCCACGGCCAGCGCGGCGCCGAACTGGCCGTCGGTCGCCCACCCCCGCCCGATGAGGTCCTCGTGCAGGCTGGGGACGTTGCCGAGGCCGCCGCTCGACAGCAGTGTGGCCTTGAGGCAGAGCCAGAAGAAGGTGAGGGGGTCGACCAAGCTCAGGAGCGCCCCAGGCCGGCGCGCCGCCAGCCCAGCCCGACCATGAGGAAGCCCGCGCCGACCAGGATGACGACCACGGGCAGCCTCAGCACGAGAAAGGCCGTGGCCGCCGCGCCCAGCACGGCCAGGTGCGCGGCAAGGCTGGAGCGGCCCTGGCGCGCGCTGGCCCGCAGCGGCGGCTCGACCAGGCGCAGGGTCATGACCAGGCCGATGCCCAGCACCCCGGGGATGACGCCCCTCAGGGCGAGGGCGGTCCAGCGCAGGTCGCGAAGGCTCGCGTAGAGGGCCGTCAGGAGGGCGGTCACGAGGACGCTGGGAACCAGGAGCCCGGCCAGCGCGACCCCCGCGCCCCGCAGCCTGTCCAGGCGCCACCCGATCAGGGTCACCAGAGCCAGCAGGTTCATGCCCGGGGGCAGCTGGCTCAGGCCCCAGGCGTCCGTGAAGGCTTCCCCGGCCATCCAGCCCCTCTCTTCGACGAAGGCGCGGTGGATGAGCAGGCGCGTGGCCTGGCCGCCTCCGAACGACTGCAGGCCGATGCGGAGCCAGATCCGGAGCTGGGCCGGGGCCGGCGGCGGCGGGACGGGCCAGCCCGCCTCCGGCCCGGGCCCCGGCACCTATCGCACCTCGCCGGGCGGGGCTAGGACGGCTCCGGGCCCTCGCCGGCGGCGGGGGCCGGTGACGCCCTCACGCCGCGGGCGCCAGGCGGGCGCGGCAGAACTCGATGGTGCGCGTCCAGGCGTCGCAGGCGGCCTCGTAGGCGGGCAGCGCCGGGTCGAGCCCGGAGGCGGCCATGAAGCCGTGCCCCAGGCCGGGGTAGATCTTGTGCTCCAGCTCCACCCCCCGGGCCTCGAGACCCTGGACCAGGCGCTCAACGTTGTCCAGCCCGACGGCGGTGTCCTGGTCTCCCCAGAAGGCAAGGATGGGGCCCGCGATCTCGCCCACCAGCTCCAGGGGGGCCGGCGCCGCCGCCGGCCGCCGGTTCGCCGCGGCGGCGGGGAAGCCGTAGAAGCAGACCGTGGCGAGGTCGCCCTTCCGGGCCGCCAGGTCGAGGACGAAGGTCCCCCCCATGCAGAAGCCGACGGTGCCCGTGGGGCCGGCGCCGCCCGGCCCCCGCAGCCAGTCCACGGCGCTGCCGAGGTCGTCGAGGGCCTGGTGCTCGTCCATGCGGGCGCGGCGGGCCATGGCGTGCTCCTGGGTCCGCTCTGGGATCGAGCCCAGCCGGAAGAACAGCTCGGGCAGGACCGCCCGGAAGCCGGCCTGGGCGAGCCGGGAGGCGACGTTCTCGTAGAAGGGGCTGCGGCCGTAGACATCGTGGACGACGAGGACGCCGGGGCCCCGCCCCGACTCGGGGAGGGCGACGTGGGCGGGCATCTTTTCACCGCTGCCGACGGGGATGGCGACCTCCTCGGTCCTCACCTCCGGCACCGGCTGTCCGGGGGGGATCTCTGGGTGGCACATGCTCAAGCTCCTTTGTTCAGGTCGGCCGGGCCGGGCGGGGCGAAGGCACCGGGGCGGGGGCTGAGAGCTCCATCTAGGGCCGCAGCGAGATGACCTGGCCGGAGAGGCGGCGGCCGCCCTCGCTGACCAGGAAGAGGACCAGGTCCACGCAGTCGGCGGGCTGGCCCAGCCTGCCCCCCGGTGAGCTCTTCGCCACCGCCTCGATGTACTCGGGGCTATTGGCGCCCCTCATCATGGGTGTGTCCGTGAGGCCGGGGGCGACAGCGTTCACGGTGATGTGCTCCCCGGCCAGCTCCTTGGCCAGCGAGCGCGTGAAGGCGTTGATGCCGGCCTTGGAGCCGGCGTAGTGGGCGCCCGTCGGGGACCCCGCCACCCCCAGTTCGGAGGTGATGGAGACGATGCGGCCGCCGCCCGCCCGGGCCATGTCCGGGATCACGGCCCGCGAGGCGAGGAAGACGCCCTTCAAGTTGGTGGCGAACACCCGGTCCCACTCGGCCTCCTCCATGTCCGCGACCCTGGAGCGCGGGTAGATGCCCGCGCAGTTGACCAGGATGGCGATCGGGCCCAGGGCGGCGGCCGCTTCCGAGACAGCCCCGGCCACCTCGGCCGAGCTGCCCACGTCGGCGCTCAGGGCGAGGGCGCGGGCGCCCGCCTCCTCCAGCTCTTTGGCGACGGCGGCGGCGGACGGCCCGGTGCGGTCCAGCACCGCCACCGACACCCCCGCCCGGGCCAGGCCCAGTCCGATGGCCCGGCCGATGCCGCTGCCGCCTCCGGTCACCATCGCGGTGCGTCCCGGGATCTCGTAGCTGACCTGGCCCACGGCTCCTAGGCCCCGGCCTCCGGCCCCTCCGCGGAGAGGGCCGTCACCTCCTCCAGCTGGTGGACGTGGGCCTCCAGGTGGCGGACGAGCGTGTCGTCCAGCACCTGCTCCAGGGTCTTGATACTGGTCTCCGCGGCGCGGCGGTGCTCGACCCTGCGGCCGAGGTCGTCGGGCTCGATCCTCTCGAGCAGTGCGAGCAGGCCCGCGATGCCGCGCTCGATCTCCGCCCGCAGCTCTTTCTCGCGCCGGCGCCGTCCGGCCTCGATCGCCTCCTTGCGCTGGACGTAGCCAGTCTTGCCCCTGCCCACCCAGGTGCCCCCGGCCAGGACGCCCTCGACCTGGCCCGTCCAGAAGGGGAGGATGTTGGCCATGTGCCCGAGCACGTTGCCCCGGTCCCAGCGTTCGCCGGTGGTGGGGTCGGGCGGTCCCAGCATGCCCGCCCCGGCCTCGGGAACGGCCTGGAACCTGGCCTGGGCCTCCATGACCCGCCTTCGCATGGCGAGGAGCGCGGGCTCCGCCGTCATGCCCCGGCCGCCGCCACGGGGGCCGCCGGCCCCTCCGACTCCTGGAGGAAGTCGGCCAGGGCCTCGACGAGGTCCTCCAGGGCGGTGCCCCGCAGGCGTCGTTCCGGCGTCTCGGCGCCGAGGGGCGAGGCCTCGACCAGCCGGTAGAGCCCGGCCCCCCCCACGAAGGTCTCGGGCGGCAGCCCGACGTCCGAGTACGCGACCGCCATCTGCTCCAGCTCCCCGACCCATCGGTAGGCCTTGGGAGGCATGCGGGGCAGCTCGCGCCGCATGATCTCGAGAAGCTGGGGCTGGGAGGCTGCGAGCTCCGCCGTGAGGGGGTCCTGGAGCCCCAGCCGCCGCCCCGCCACGAGGACCTCCGTGGCCAGGGCGACCAGCCCCTTGGTCAGCCCCGCGTAGCACATCTTGATGCCAGAGGCGAGACCGGCCTCGGCTCCCAGCACCCGGACCTCGAGGCCGAGACTGCCCAGCCGGGCGAATTCCTGGGCGGCCGGGCCGGAGGCGAAAAACCGCGTCCGGCGCTCGCCTGCCCTGGGCGGGGGGCCGATGATGGAGACGTCCACGTACCGGGCCCCCGCCCCGCTCACGATCTCGCCGACCTCGCGCGCGGTCCTGGGCGCGATCGCGTTGCAGTCCGCGTAGAGGACCTGGGAGGGGGCTTTCAGGAGGGCCGCCGCCACCCGCCGGGCGACCTCCGCCGCCCGCGCCGGGGGCACGACCGAGAGGACGGCGTCGCTGGCCCGGAGCAGGGCCGCAAGGTCCGCCACCGCCTCCATCCCGGCCTCGGCGGCGAGGCCCCTGGTGCGCTCGCTGCGGCCGCCCACGAAGGCCAGCACGCGAAGGCCGGACCCGCGCAAGACCGCCCCGATCGAGTGGCCCATATCCCCCGGGCTGATCACGGCCACGGTCCCAAGGGGCGGGGTGGAGGCGGCGCTCATCTCTGACCCCCGGCCGGCCCCGGGGCGGCGGCGGGCTCCAGGAGGCTGTCCAGCAGGATCCCGTGGCCGGGGCGAACGTCGGTCGTGCCCAGCGTCTTGAACGCGTACCAGAAGTCACCCCCGTCGCTTGTCACGAGCGGCATGCGCGCGTCTTTCTCCAGCTCGGGCGCCATCTCGAAGACCTGCCACTGGGGGCAGGGCACGTATGCCACCTCGGCCCTGGGCGCGCGCCTCAGGGCGCGCGTCACGAAGTCGAAGACCTGGCGCCGGCCGGCCTCGTGGAGGGTGAAGAAGTCGGCCTCCATCCTCTCCTCCTGCTCGATCGTGAAGCCCTCCTCCGCAACGACCGACACGACGGCGCGGTGCGTCTCGGCGGGGAAGGGCGTGACCACGGCCACCCGCTGCGCGCCCAGGGCCCGAAAGGCCTCCATGGCCGAGTGCAGCGCGGTCGAGGCGGGCAGGCCCGTCGTCCGGGCCATCATCTCGACGAGCTCGTGCATGTAGGCCGCGCCCCGGCTGGCCACGGGCGGCGCCCCGGCGTGGATGACCATGTCGACGTGGCGGCGCGCGAGGTAGGCCGCCGCGGCCTCGACCTGGTCCAGGTTCTTGCGGTACTCACCGCCCTCCCAGTCCGAGATGGGGGCGGAGAGGGCGACCAGGCCCACCCCGGGCGGGGCCACCATGTAGAAGTCGTAGACGGAGATCTCCAGCGCTCCGGGTGAGATGTAGCCGAGTCGCTTACGCCAGCCGAACACTGCCCTTCACCCCGTCCGGGAAGGCGCCGCCGCCCGGCCGCGGGCCTCGCCGACGGCCCTCACCCGTGCGCCACCGGGCTGGCCGCCACCACGCCCAGGCCCTCGAGGTCCGCGCGCAGCGCTCTCGCTTCGCTCTCCGGCAGGCGCTGGAGGGGCGGGCGTACAGGACCTCCCGTGAGGCCCAGGTGCTCGGTCCAGGACTTGATGGTCCCGATCGGGCAGAGGCCGCTCCGGGTCCACGGCTCCAGCACCCATCGGCGATGCACGTCGCGCAGCGGCTGCATCTTGAAGTAGAGCTCTGCGGCGCGGTCGAAACGACCTTCCAGAGCGGCCTCCACGTAGTCGCGCATGGGCGTCCCGTGGCGGCCGTCGTACATGTAGTTGGTGCCAGTGTAGATGGCACGCTGGCCGAACTGGACCAGGTTGACCAGGAAGTTCTCCTCGGAGGGATCGACGACCGCGATGCTGTCGCCGACCAGTTTTCGCACCTCGATCGTGTGGGCCATGCTGACGTCGTTCTTGAGCGCGCAGATGTTGGGGATCTCGGCCAGCCGGGCCATGAGCCGGGGGCTGATCACGTACCCCGCCTGGGCGGTGTTGAAGACCGAGATGCCGAGCTCGGTCTCGGCCGCCATCATCTCGAAGTACCTGAGGACCATGTCCTCGGAGGCGCTCGCGTAGGAGGGCCCGATGAGGGAGATGAAGTCGGCGCCTGCCCCCTCGGCGTGGCGGATCAGCTCGATGGTCTCCCGGGGGCTCTGGTGGGCGCACCGGCAGACGATGGGGACGCGGCCCCGGACCTCTTCGACCACGATCTCCAGCACCCGCCGGCGCTCAGCCGAGGTGAGCAGCCAGAAGTTGCCGTAGAACCCGTGCACGTACAGGCCCGAGGCCCTGACGACGTCCAGGTAGTGGCCGATGTCGCGCCGGAGTCCCTCCTCATCGACGCCGCCCTCCGACCTTTCCGGCAGGCAGAAGGCACTGAAGATCCCGCGCAGCTCCTCCTTCGCGTACGCCTTGGCCTCCTGCCGCGAGTACTTCCCCATGTCGGACCTACCCCCACATCGCGGCCGAGGGCTCGGCCGCCTCGATCCCGAGCAGGCGGCTGGCCGTGCCCCCCAGGATCGCGCTCGACTCAGTGGCCGTGAGCCCCCGCAGGCCGTTCACCGCCGCCACGGGATCCGCCTCCCCCATGTCCCAGGGATAGTCGCTGCCCAGCATGAGATTCCCCGCCGGGAGCGTCTCGCTGACGAAGGCCAGGCCCTCGGGCGAGTGGACTATGGAATCGAAGTAGCAGCGCGCCAGCTGCTCTCGGGGCGGGATGGAGGTCCTCGCCCGCACCTCCGGGCGGACCTTCCATCCGTGCTGCACTCGGCCCAGCAGGAGCGGCATGCTCCCGCCCGCCATGGGGAAGCACGGCTTGAGTCCGGGATGGCGTTCCAGAACGCCGCCCAGGATCAGCCTCGCCAGCGAGATGGTCGCCTCGTGGGGGTTGCCGAGCAGCCGGATGAGATAGTGGTCATGGAGCCGGTCCGATCCCGCCACCTCGTCGGGGTGGAAGAAGATGGGCGCGCCCAGGCGCTCCACGGCGGCCAGGAAAGGCTCGAAGAGGGGATCGTCGAAGTAGCGGCCGTTGACGTTCGTGCCCACGGCCACGCCGCGCAAGCCGAGGCTTGTCACCGCGTACTCCAGCTCCTCGATGGCGAGGCCGACGTCCTGCAGGGGCACGGCCGCCAGCCCCACCAGCCGGCCGGGATGCCGGCGCACCGCGCGCGCCAGGAGCTCGTTGCCGGCCCTCGCCACCTCCTGCGCCAGCTGCGGTTCCGCCCAGTAGCACATGAGCCAGCTGGCGGTGGCCAGCGCACGCACGTCGATGGCACGGCGGTCCATGTCCTCGAGCACGAGATCCAGCTCGGTCAGCTGGCTCGGCATGGGCCCCAGCGCGCGATCCTTGAAGGCCAGGAGCTCGCCCCAGGTGGCGTCCTGCACGAAGCCGAAGCCGGGGTCCACCTGGGCCAGCTCGCGGAGCACGAAGTGGCTGTGAACATCGACCGTCGGCGTGCCCATCCAGGGAGTCTAGGTGTCGCGATCTTGATAATTCAACGGCGATTTTCTGTATGGATTGATAGCCTGGCGCATATTCTTGGGGAGGCCCCCGCGGCGCAGCTCTAAAGGGGCGCACGCGGAGACGCCGTGCGCCGCCGGGGCGCGCGCCCCCAGCGACCTCACGGGAGCACGTTCGCTGCCGGGAAAGAGGTCAGCCCCTCACGGACCCTTCCACGAGGGCGATGGCCTCGATCTCGATCATGAGGTCGGGGAGCGCGAGGGCGCGCACCTCCACGATGGTGTCGGCCGGGTACGGTTTGCTGAAG
>JBOHUY010000010.1:0-17157 GCA_050735015.1 Candidatus Dormibacterales bacterium
GAAGAAGTCTAGCCGGGTGACTCGCGAGGCGAAGCCTGCCGCCCCAGCACGAGCTCGAAGAGGGCCAGCGGCGACAGGGGGACCTCCGCCACCTCCACGCCCAGCGCCTCCTCCACGCCCGAAGCGACGGCCGCCGCCACCGGGATGGTGCCCGCCTCCCCCACCCCCTTCACGCCCAGGGGGTTGAGCGGGGAGGGCGTCTCCTGGTGCTCGATGACAGCCTCGGGGATCTCGCTCGCATAGGGCATGAGGAAGTCCATGAACGAGGCGTTGCGGATCTGCCCGTCGCCGTCATAGGCGATGCGCTCGTAGAAGGCGCCCCCCATCCCCTGCGCCAGCCCGCCCTGGATCTGGCCCTTCACGACCATGGGGTTGATCACGCGCCCGCAGTCGTGGACGACGACGTAGCGCAGGACCTCGAGCCTGAAGGTCTCGGGGTCCACGCGCAGCCAGCAGGCGTGGCAGCCGGAGGCCCAGGTCGCGCCGATCTGGCTCCAGTACCCCCAGGCCTCCAGGCCGGGCGCCTGCCCTGGGGCAAGGGGGGGGCCCGCCCGGGGCCTGGACTGGAACTGTGTCGCGATCTCGGCTCCTCCCGTGAACGCGTAGCGGAGGGGATTGGCGAGGACCGCCACGGCCGAGAGCGGCAGGGCCCGGGCAGGCGCCCCCCGGACGCGCACCGACCCCTCGGCCAGCTCCAGGTCCTGGGGGTCGACCTCGAGGTGCTCGGCCGCCACCGCCTTGGCCTTCTCGGCCACCTCCCGGGCCGCGTTGCGGAAGGCGTTGCCGGCGAAGACCGCGCTCCGGGAGGCGAACGTTCCCACGCCCCATCCCATCCTGCGCGTGTCCCCCGTCACCACGTCGACGTCGTCGACGCCCACCCCCAGCTCGTCCGCCACCACCTGGGCGAAGACGGTCTCGTGCGACTGGCCCTGGGTGCCCGTGCCCGTGTCCGCCACCACACGGCCGTCCCCGAGGACGCGGACGTGGGCGCCCTCGTAGGGCCCGACGCCCGTGCCCTCCACGTACATGGCCAGACCCATGCCGACATGGTCGCCCGGCGGCCGCGGCCCCACGAGCTCGAGAGCGCGCTCGAGGAGAGCCGGATAATCCCCGCTGTCGAGGACCGAGCCGCCCCCGTCCTGCCACTGCAGGCCGAGGTCGTGGGGGAGGTCCTCCGGCCGCAGAAGATTGCGCCGCCGCACCTCCACCCGGTCGAGACCGACCGCGGCGGCCACCGCGTCCAGCAGGCGCTCGACGACGAAGCATGCGTGCGGCCGCCCGGCGCCCCGGTACGGGGAGGTGGGCACCGTGTTCGTGTAGACGTCCCGGAAGCCGACCCGGAGCGCGGGCACCCGGTAGGGGCCGGGCAGCTGCGCCGCCGTGATGATGGGCAGGATGATCCCGTACGGGGTGTACGCGCCGGCGTCGTTTATGAAGTCGTCGGTGATGGCGAGCACGTGGCCCTGGTCGTCGTAGGCGCACCTCACCTCGTGGACCTGGGCCCGTTCCTGGTTGGTGGCGAAGAAGTGCTCGCGCCGGTCTTCCGTCCACTTGACGGGGCGGACCAGCCGCATGGCCGCGAACGGCACCAGGACTTCTTCCGGATAGAAGAGCATGATCTTCGGTCCGAAGCCTCCGCCCACGTCCGGCGCCACCACCTCGACGGAGGTCTCGGGCAGACCGAAGAGGGCGGCCAGCCCGCCTCGGATCATGACCGGCGCCTGGGTGGAGTCGTGCACGAGGAGGCGCCGGGTGCCGGCGTCCCACTCGGCCCGGACGGCCCTCCCCTCCAGGGGCTGGGCCGAGCTGCGCTCGACCCGAAAGCGGAGCTCGACCACCCCGGCCGCGGCGGCGAAGGCGGCCTCCACCTCGCCGGTCTCCTGGACCATGGTCGCGGCCACGTTCCCGGGCACGTCGTCGTGCACAAGACACCGGGCCTCGACGCCCGCCTCGGGGGTCACGACAGCCGGCAGCGGCTCGTACTCGACCCGGACCAGGTCGGCGGCGTCCTCGGCCGTCTCCCGGTCCTCGGCGACGACGAAGGCGAGGGCCTCGCCTGCGTAGTTGACCGCCCGGTCCGCCAGGCACCTCTGCGTGCGGCCGTGCGTGAGCCTGGGGTGAGGTATGAGCAGGGGGAGGTCTTGCCCGCCGAAGGGCAGGTCGGCGGCCGTGAAGACTGCGTGGACGCCCGGCAGCAGGCGGGCCGCGGAGGCGTCCAGGGAGAGGATGCGGGCATGGGCGTGCTCCGATCGCACGACGCAGCTGGAGAGGGCGTCACCGAGGTCGTCCGTGAAGCGGCCTGCGCCGGTCAGCAGACGGGCGTCCTCCTTGCGCTGAACGGGGGCGCCGAACCACCTGGTCGTCACCGCCCCTCCCCCCTCGCCGCCCGCGACACCGCCCGGCGGATGGAGGCGTAGCCAGTACAGCGGCAGAGATTGCCGGATATGGCCTCCTCGACCTGCGCGGCCGAGGGGCGGGGGTACTCGGCGAGGAGGGCCGCCGCCACCATCAAGAACCCGGGCGTGCAAAAGCCGCACTGCAGCCCGCCCTCTTCGTGGAAGGCCCGCTGCACGGGATGCAGCCCGCCTTCTCCGGCCAGGCCTTCCACCGTCGTCAGCCGGTGGCCCGCGGCCTGCCAGGCCAGCATGAGGCAGGAGCGGACCGGCCTTCCGTCCAGCAACACCGTGCAACACCCGCAGACGCCGTGCTCGCACCCGACGTGGGTTCCCGTCAGCCCGAGCTCGTGGCGCAGGTAGTCGCTGAGCAGGCGCCGTCCCGTCCGCGGCGGCGCGCGCACAACGCCGTTGACGACGAACCCCTCCGATGGCCCGCCGGCGTCGCCCGGGCCCCGCGGCTCGACCTCAGGTACTCCGCCCGCGCCTGCCGACGCGCGCCGCGCGAGGACCTCCAGGAGGTGCAGCTTGAAGTCCGACGTGGCTTCCAGTTCTGCGCTCGGCCGGAGTCCTCGCGCGGGATGGGCCGGGTCCACGAGCACGGGCGTGGGCGCGACACCGAAGGCGGCCATCCTGTCGCCCGCCAGGGCCACCCCGGCGAGGGCGTAGTCACCGCGGCGCCGCGACTCCTCGGCCAGCGCCACGGGAGCCTCGGAGGCAGGGAACCAGGCCTCCGTGACGAGCTCGTCGGCCTCGATCGCGGTCTCCAGAGGACCTCGGAAGAGGCGCTCCGCCGGGATCTCGCGCACACCCCGGCGGGAGGCCGCCACCACGCTTCCTCCCAGGGCCAGGATCACGGCCCCCAGCTCCGCCGACGGGTCGGCGTGCGCGAGGCTGCCGACGACGGTGCCGCGATTGCGGATGACGGGGTGGGCCACCTGCCCGAGCGCCAGGGCGACCAGGGGCGCGCACCGCCGCACGAGGGGCTCGCTCTCCGCCTCCGACTGCCGCACCAGCGCCCCCACGGCGACGCCTCCGTCGCGCTCGTAGACACGCGCCAGCTCGCGCAGTCCGTTGACGTCCACCAGATGGGCGGGCCTCGCCAGGCGGAAGTTGAGGAGTGGGACCAGCGACTGGCCGCCGGCCAGGACCTTGGCGTCCTCGAGCTCGGCCAGCATCGCCACCGCCTCGGCCACCGACCCCGGCAGATGGTGCTCGAATGGCGCCGGCTTCATGGGGCACCCACTCTAGCGCTCGAGGCGAGCTCGGGCGGGCGCGGCAGGACAGTGCCGTCGGGAAGCCCGGGGGGCCGCTGCGTGTACCCTCGCAGCGCGCGATGGAGCACGTCCGCGTGGGCATCGACACGGGAGGCACCTTCACCGACGTGGTCGGGCTGGGACCGGGGGGCGAGGTCTTCCGGACCAAGCTGCCGAGTACCCCCGAGGACCCCGCGAGCGCGCTGGTCGAGGGCCTGCGGGCGGCCGTCTCGGGCCTCCGCCGCACCCCAGACCAGGTCGCGCACGGCACCACCGTCGCCACCAACGCCTTGCTCCAGGAGAGGTTCGGGTCGCTGGCGCTGGTCACGACCCGCGGCTTCCGGCACGTGCTCGAGATCGCGCGCCAGAGTGTCCCCGACGGCTACGGGAACTCCTACTTCTGGGTCAAGCCGGAGGCGATCGTCCCCCTAGAGAGGGTCTTCGAGGTGACCGAGCGGATCACCTTCGAGGGTGAGGAGCTGGCGGCTCTCGACGAGGAGCAGGCGCGCACCGTGGCTCGGACGCTCAGGGAGGCCGGCGTCGCCTCCGTGGGGGTGTGCTTCATCCATGCCTATGCGAACCCCTCCCACGAGGTGCGCATGCGCGAGATCCTGCTCCAGGAGTACCCCGGCTGCGCGGTCTCCATCTCCAGCCAGGTGTGGCCTGAATACCGCGAGTACGAGCGCACGGTCACCACGCTCGTCGACGCCTTCGTCAAGCCCCACGTCTGGGGCTACCTGGGGCGGGCCGCCGCCGGCGTCGAGGAACTGGCCCCGGCGGCCCCGCTTCTCATCATGAAGTCCAACGGCGGCGTCCTCCCCGCCCAGGCCGTCCAGGAGCACCCCATCTCGACGGCTTTGAGCGGGCCCGCGGCGGGGGCCCTGGGGGCGGCCTGGCTGGCCCGGCAGGCCGGCTTCGACAGGGTCGTGACGCTCGACACCGGGGGGACGTCCACTGACGTCTGCCTGGTCGAGGAGGCGGGGCCCCAGCTGACGCGGGAGGGCCGGATCGGCCGCTTCCCCGTCCGGATCCCCATGATCGACATCGTGTCCGTGGGCACGGGCGGGGGGTCCGTGGCCTGGATCGCCCGCGACGGTGGGCTCCGCGTGGGGCCCCGCAGCGCGGGCGCGGTCCCCGGCCCCATCGCGTACGGCCGGGGCGGGCAGGAAGCGACAGTGACAGACGCCCACCTCGTCCTGGGCCGGCTCCCCGAGCGGATCGCCGGCGGCGCCGTGGCCCTCGACCGGGAGGCCGCGTCGGCCGGCATCGCCACCCTCGCCGCGCAGCTGGGCCTCACCCCCCGGCGCGCGGCCGAAGGCATCCTCGAGATCTCCGCCCACAACCAGGCCAACGCCATCCTGCAGCTGACCGTCCGGCGGGGCATCGACCCCTCCCGCGACGCGCTCGTCGCCTTCGGAGGGGCGGGCCCGCTCCAGGCGGCCGAGATCGCCGGCCTGCTCGGGATCCGCACGGTCGTCGTGCCCCCCGACCCCGGCCACGTCTCCGCCCTCGGGCTCCTGGCCGTCGACCTCAAGGACGACCACGTGCGCACACTTGTGCAGCGCCACGACGCCGTCGACGCCGACGCGGTCGGCCGCATCTTCTCCGCGCTCGAGGAGCAGGCGCGGGCCTCGCTGGCCGAGCAGGGAGTCCCTCCTGGCCGGATGTCGATCTCGCGGTCCGTGGACGCGCGCTACCTCGGCGAGGCGCACGAGATCGCGGTCCCCGTGGGCGACCCCTTCGACGCCGCCGGGGCCGCCGCGGCCTTCCACGACGCCCACGAGCGGGCCTACGGCTACGCCTACCGCCGCGGGGAGGTGGTCGAGTTCGTGAACTGGAAGGTCACGTCGGTGGGCCACGTCGACCGCCCCACGGGGCGCGCCCGCCCCACCGCCGGCCAGGCCTCTCCCGGCTTGCGCGACGGCTTCCGGGTCTGGCGCCGGGAGGCCCTGCCGGAGGGCGCCGTCTGCGCAGGCCCCGCCGTCATCGAGGAGTACGGATCGACGACGGTGGTCCTGGAGGGGTGGTCGGGCCGCGTGGACGGCCACGCCAACCTGATCCTGGAGCCCGACCGGTGACCATCCGTCAGGCGGTCGACCCCATCGTGCTCCAGGTCGTCGAGGGCGCTCTCGACTCCATCGAGGCGGAGGTGGAGGCATCGATCGAGCGGACGGCGCGCTCCCCCATGATCAGAGACCAGCACGACTACCGGGCCGGCATTCACGACCGGCTGTGCCGCAAGCTGACCGGCCGCTCCTACTCGGGCATGGTGCAGCCGGTCCTGCGCGACTTCCCCATCGAGGAGATGAGCGAGGGCGACGTCTTCTACCACAACGACGTCTACCTCTCCGAGGGCTCGGTCGGCCACCTGCCCGACCTCACGACCACCGTTCCGGTCCTGCACGAAGGGCGCGTGGTCGCCTTCGTGCAAGCCTTCGGGCACCACGACGACATCGGGGGCATGGTGCCCGGCTCCATGCCCGCGCGCGCCACCAGTGCCTACCAGGAAGGGCTCATGATCCCCCCCGCCCGCCTCTTCCGTGCAGGGGTCCGCAACGACGACCTCTACCGTGTCGTGGTCCGCAACTCGAGGACTCCGGAGTCGTTCGCCGGCGACCTCGACAGCGAGGTGGCCGCCTGCCGGATGGGCGCCCGCAGGCTGGCGGAGCTGTTCCAGAGGTACGGCGCCGAGACCATGGAGGCCTGCTTCGACGCGCTCGTGCGGCGCTGCGCGGAGAGCTTTCGCCGCGAGATCCTCCCCCGCATCCCGGACGGCGTCTACTCGTTCGAGGACTACATCGAACACGACGGGGTGGACGAGCCCAGGCTGCACCGGCTCAAGATGACCATGACCAAGTCGGCGGCGGGCATCGTCTGTGACCTCACCGGCACCGACGCCCAGGCCCGCGGGCCCATCAACCACGCCGGGGACTATGCCGACGGCCTCTTCCTGCGGAAGTGGATGGCCTGCATCCTGAGGAACCTGGCCGAGTCTCCAGAGCGCGCCGCCCAGCTGCCGGTCAACGAGGGCGTGTGCGAGGTCCTTCAGCTCCGCTTCCCGCCCCCCGGGACGCTGGTGACGCCGGAGTTCCCCGCGCCCACCAACGCACGCACCTTCCTCATCCTGAGGCTGCTCGGGGTCTTCGCCGGCTGCCTCGCGCAGGCGGTGGGGGGCAGGATGCCGGCTGACCAGGAGACGATCCGCTACTGGGGGATCCACGGCACCGATCGGGACGGCCGCTGGTACCTCCTGAGAGAGGTGCTGGGGGGCGGCTCCGGGGGTCGCTTCTACGCCGACGGGTCCGACGCCATCCACATCGTCCCCAACTCCAAGAACCTGCCCGCCGAGTTCGCCGAGACCAGGTTCCCCGTCCGCGTCGAGAAGCTGGCGCTGGCTCCCTACTCGGGGGGGCCGGGCCAGCGGCGCGGCGGGCTTGGGTACGACAAGGAGGTGCGCCTGCTGCGCGACGCCTGGTTCGTCTCCACCGCCGATCGCTGCCGGCTCGGCTGCTACGGGCTCGCCGGGGGCATGGCCGGCCTGCCCTACGAGGCCTCCCTCGACGGCCTCCCCCTGCCGGGCATGAACGATGACGTCTTCGTCCCGGCCGGGACTCTCCTGCGCCTGCGCACGACGGGCGGTGGTGGATGGGGGGATCCCTTCGACCGCGAACCCGAGCTGGTCGTGAGAGACGTCGTGCGGGGCCTGGTCTCCGAGGAGGCCGCCGAGCGCGACTACGGCGTCCTCGTTCGAGAGGGGCGGCTGGCCGGGACCAGGCGCACCCCGCGCACCCGGCCGGCGGTGGACCGCGGGCCCGGATACGACCAGATGCGACTCCTCACTCCAGGGCCGGGGGCCTGACGAAGCCGAAGCCGGCCGCCCGCTCGAGCTCCTGGGCGAGGTCGAGCAGGGCCCACTCCTCCCGCACGCGCCCGATCAGCTGCACCCCCACCGGGAGACCATCCGCGGAGCCGGCGGGTAGGGAGAGGGCCGGGGTGCGGGCGAAGCTGGCCGGGAGCAGGAACTGTATGTAGGTGCGCCAGGCCTCACCCAGGAAGGCGGGCACCTCCCCGATGGGCATGGGAAGGCGGCCCAAGGTGGGGGTCAAGATGGCCTCGAACCGGTCCGAGAGCGGATCCCCGACGGTCACGGCCGACACGCCGGCCGCCGTCCGGTAGGCCTGCCTGAGCTCGCCCACCGTGATCGAACGTCCCTCGGCGATCAGGCGCCTCACAGCGTTCCCGTACTCGGCCGGCGAGCCTGGCACGCGGGCCAGGCTGGCCCGGCGCAGCACCGCGTAGGCGACCGCCACGGGCTCGGGCTCCCAGGGCAGGTTCTCCACCTCATGCCCCGCAGCGGCCAGCGCGGCCGCGGCCCGGCGGCAGGCCTCCAGGCATTCCGGGGCCGCCGGCAGCGGACTCTCGAGCACCACCCCGATCCTCCGGGCCCGGCTCCCCTCCGGGGGCGGCGGGACCTCGCCCGTGAGGGCGGCCAGTCCCAGGCGGAGGTCTGCCACCGTGCGCGCCAGGGGCCCCCGGGAGTTGAGGCCGCCCGGGTCCCAGTCCTCGTCGTCGATACGCCCGGGCGTGGGCCGGAGCCCGGCCACCCCGCAGCAGGAGGCGGGTATGCGAACCGATCCGCCGTAGTCGTCCCCCACGGCTATGGTCGCCAGCCCGGCTGCCACGGCCGCCGCCGAGCCCCCGCTCGAGCCGCCCGGGGTCACGCCCGGGCGCCAGGGGTTCTGCGTCGCTCCGAAGAGCTCGTTGGCGGTTCCCGAAGAGCCGGCCAACTCAGGCGTGTTGGTCTTTCCGAGCACGGCGGCGCCGGCCCGGCGGGCGAGCGCCACCGGGAGCGAGTCGCGGACGGCGGTGCGGTCTTTCCAGCGGACCGAACCCAAGGTCCAGGGCATGCCCGCCACGGGCTGGGTGTCCTTGACGGCGAGCGTCGTGCCGGCCAGCTCGCCGGTGCCCGCCGCGCGTGCGCCGGCGTCCACGTGCACATAAGCGCGGAGGTCCCGGTCCAGGCGCGTGATCCGCTCCAGGTGGACCCGAACGGCGGACTGGGGGTCGAGCTCCCCCCCGCGGACAGCCGGCGCCAGCTCGGCGGCGGAAGACCAGGCGGGGTCCAGGCCCGGGTTGGTCATACCGACATTGTGGCGGGCGGGGGCGCGCGGCCCGCTCTCCTGTCTCGCGACCACTTCGCCTCCGGGCCGATAATCGGCTTCAGGATGGCGATCGGGCCAAGCCGCTCTGACGCGCCGATGTTCCCCGCAGGCAGCGTCGTGAGGCGGGTCCACGGACATCCGGGCGCTCTCGCGGGGGGCATCCGCGCCCTTCTGGTCCAGGCCCTCCACCCCCTCGCGATGGCGGCCGTCGCCGACCACACGGACTTTCGCCAGGACGCCTGGACGCGCATCGAGCGCACCCGCGACTACGTCCGCACGGTGACCTTTGGAACCAGGGCCCAGGCCGCCACCGCCGCCCGGCGCGTGAACGCGATCCACCGGCGCGTGACCGGGGTGGACGGCGTCACCGGGCTCTCCTACAGAGCCGACGACCCCGAGCTTTTGCTCTGGGTGCACGCGGTTCTCGTCGACTCTGAGTTGACCGCGCACCACCGGTTCGGGCCGCCACTGGCGCCTGGGGAGGACGACGCCTACGTCCGGGAGATGGCGGACGCCGCGGAGCTGGTCGGCATCCCTCGGCGCATGGTGCCCCGGTCGGCGGCCGAGAACCTTGCCTACCTGGAAGGCGTGCCCGGACTCATGGTCACGCCCGCCGCTCGGGCCGGGCTGGCGGAGCTCCTGCGTCCCCCCCGGCGGCGGCTGGTGATCCCGCTCTGGGGGGTGGCCCTGGCGGCCGCCATCTCCATCCTCCCTGAACACGTCCGGCGCGACTACGGCATCCGCTGGTCGCCGCTCGCCGACGCCCCCGTGGCGCTCGCCATGGGCGGCCTGGCCTGGGCGGCCATGCACGTCCTGCCGGCGCCGCCCCTGCGAGAGCCGGGGGCCGCGTGAGCCGGCCCTCGCCTCGCCTCCTGGAGGAGGCCGCCGCCGGAGACCCCTTCCTGCAGCTGGAGCGCTGGTTCGAGGAGGCGACGCAAGCCGGCGAGGCGCAGCCGGACGCCATGGCGCTGGCGACCGCCTCGGCCGCCGGCCTGCCCTCGGTGAGGATGGTGCTACTAAAGCGGTTCGATCCCGGGGGCCTTGTCTTCTACACGGATTACGACAGCGACAAGGGCCGGGACCTCGAGATCAACCCGCACGCGGCTGGCGTTGTCTTCTGGGCCGCCCTCCACCGGCAGGTGCGGGCGTCAGGCCCGGTGTCGAGGCTCCCCCGGCGGGACTCGGAGGCGTACTTCTCCTCGCGACCGCACGGCGCCCAGGTTTCGGCCGCGGCGTCCCGGCAGAGCCACCCGGTGACCCTCGAGGCGCTGGAGGCGGAGGTCGCCAGAATCGCGGCCGCCCACCCTGCCTCCGTGCCGCCGCCGGCCAGGTGGGGCGGCTACGTGATGCGGCCCGAACGCTTTGAGTTCTGGCAGGGACGCCCGGACAGGCTTCACGACAGGCTCCGGTACGGCCGCCGGGGGAGCGCCTGGGACATCACGCGACTCTCCCCCTGAGGCTACTTCCGACCGGGGCCCGCGAGCTCGGCGCGTCGCTTCCAGTAGCGCAGGCGCCGACGGTAGCGCGCGGCGCGGGTGCGCAACTCGTCCGGGGCCCCCGCACCCTCCGGCGACCAGCCGGCCACGAGCAGGGCCTCAGCCCCCTGCAGGAGCTGTTCGTAGACGCGCACCCAGTGCTCGGCGTCCTCGGGATAGGGCGAATCGGGGTGTTCCCCGGGCATCAGTTGCCCGCTCCGGTCCGGCCCGCCGTGCAACCGTGCCACGCCAACCCCCCGGCCGGCGGCCGCCGAGGGCGGCCCATCCTCCCGGCGAGGTCATTATCCGCCTGGCACGCGGGATCGGAGCGTGCCGGAAACTGCCGCCCCGGGGAGTCCTCCAGCGGCCAGCCGGCCGGCGGGGCCACAATCGACGCATGGAGGTCGCCGCCCCCGAGACCCGGGCGCTCGGACCGTGGCCCCCCGGCCAGGAGGTGCGACTCCTGGTACCCATCATCCGGGCCCAGACCGCCACGGCCCTCATGGACGTGGGCGACGCCCTCGCCAACCGGGCCGGCACGAGCGGCGAGATCCTGGGGCTGGTCGAGATCCCGTCCGGCCGGCCAGACGGCGTCGCGGAGACCCTGACCGGCCGCCGCCGCGACCTCCTGCGCTGGATCGCCGCCACCGACCGCTCCAAGCCGGGGGCCCGGCTCGCGATCCAGATGCGGGTGGTGCACAGGGTCGCGCAGGGCATAAGGGAGGTCGTCTACGAAAATCAGACCAACCTCATCGTGATCGAGTGGCCGGGGCTGGGCACGCGCCGGCCGCGTGCGCTCGGCTCGGTCCTCGAGAACCTGGTCTTGGATCCCCCGGCGGACCTCATCCTGGTCCGCCCCGATCCCGGCCGCCTCTACGTCCCCGACCGCGGCCGCATCCTGGTCGCCCTCCGCGGCGGACACAACGCCCAGCTCGCGGCCGAGGCCGCCGTCGCTCTGGCCCGCGCGCACCACGCCGAGCTCACCCTGCTGCACGTCGTGGAGGGGGGGATGGAGCCGGCCGCGCGCGCGAGGACAGAGGGCACCATGAGGCAGCTGGCCGCGCGCCTCGGCTACCGACGCACGGCCACCGTCGTCCGCCCGTCACCCGCGGCGGCCGCCATCCTGAAGGAGAGCCAGGCCCACGACGTGACCGTGATCGGGGCACACGCGGACGCCACGCACTCACCGGTCCTGGTCGGCTCCGAGCTGGCCGACACCGTGCGCCGCCTGCCGGGGACGGTCATCATCGCCAAGTGCCGCGAACCCTGACCCGGGTCGCGCCCCGCCTGCGCGCGGGGGAACGGAGATCAGCAGGGATAGTCGGCGTCGAAGGCTGAGGAAGGGTACTGCGCCAGCGCCACCGGGCCCCCCGTGAACGCCGAGGAAGGCGCCGCGCAGGCCCGGACCGCCCCCCTGAGCGAGGTCGCCCCCGCCACCCAGGAGAGGACGGCCGGAGACCCGGGGAACCGGTAGCCGGCGGTCAGCTGGCGCCACTGGGCGGCAGTCGAGTAGACGCCGACGGACGCGACGCCGACCCCTCGCAGGTAGTCGACCGACCCCTCAAGGTCGGCGGCGTTCGCGGCGGCGCCGCCGTTCCAGCTGTTGGCCAGCTCGACGTCCAGCCACCACGCGGCCCCGGCCGCGGCACTCGGAGAGGCGGTCCGGGAGGCGGCGCCGAAGGCGTCGGCGGCCGCGTTCCATCCGTAGTCGTAGGCGCAGCCCGCGTCCGAGCTCGACGTCGGGTCGGCGCACGCCCGGGGGCCGGGGAACCCCCAATGGCTGCTGACCGGTCCGGGGTCGGCCGTGTTCATGTAGAAGGAGGGACGGGGCCTGGCCGCCGCCCACGCGTACTCGGTCGCGAGGCAGGGGTTCTGGGACCACGGGAGCCCGTCGGTGACGCCCACGATTCCGAACGCACCCCCGGCCGGAAGCCGGCTCCCACACTGGGGGTAGGAAACGTCGTATCCGGAGGGGGAGGCCCTGGCCCGGTGTTGAGGAGCCGCCTCCGCCGCCAGCACGGGCGGCGACGAGGCCATGAGGGCGATGGCCGCGGAGGCCGAGGCCACCAGCAGGGCGGCGAGCCGGTGCCGCCTTGGGGCGCCCGCTGAAGGAGGCTTCACCAACTGCCTCGCGGAGGTCCCACCGCTGGAACAGGCATGCCGGGCCGACAGTCTACATGGCTGAGGTCGCCAGGGGGGTCCACCCACGGTCCGAGTCAAGTTGACCGGAGTTCTCGCAAGGGAGACGATAGGTTCGAGATGGCGCAGGCAAGACCACCGGGGAACAAGCCGGCGGGCGGCCCCAACTGGGGTGGCCCGGGAGGCGGGCCCAACCGGGGCGGCGCTGGGGGCGGCTTCAACCAGATGCCGACGGTGCGGTTCTGGATCACGCTGGCCATCCTCCTCGTCGTCAACTACTTGATCTTCAACGCCCTCGCCTCCGCCAAGCAGCCGACCTCGATCGAGCTCCCCTACAGCGCTTTCAAACACCAGGTCGCGGACGGCAACGTCTCCAGCATCGTCAGCTCGGGCTCTCAGATCTCCGGCACGGCCCGCAAGGCCGTCTCTGCCCCGGGCTCGAGCCAGAAGGCGACCCACTTCACGACCCTGGTCCCCGCCTTCACGGGATCGGATCTCGAAGCCCTGCTCGAGAAAGAGCACGTCACCGTCACGGCGACATCCAACACCACGCCCATCTGGGAAACCCTGGTGGCGAGCTTCGGGCCCGCCCTCCTCATCGTCCTCCTCTTTCTTTACCTGAGCCGCCGCGCGTCGGCGGCCGGGGGCGGCCTACTGGGCTCCTTCGGCCAGAGCCGAGCCCGCCTCTACGACCCCGAACGGCCGGGGACGACGTTCGCGGACGTGGCCGGAATCGACGAGGTGAAGGCCGACCTCCAAGAGGTGGTCGACTTCCTCCGCCATCCGGAGCGCTACCAGCGCCTCGGGGGCACGGTGCCCAAGGGGGTCCTCCTCATCGGCCCGCCCGGGACGGGCAAGACGCTCCTGGCGCGGGCCGTGGCCGGTGAGGCGTCCGTGCCCTTCTTCAGCATCTCGGCCTCGGAGTTCATCGAGATGATCGTCGGCGTGGGCGCCTCGCGGGTGCGCGACCTCTTCGCCAAGGCCCGGCAGACGGCTCCCGCGATCATCTTCGTCGACGAGCTCGACGCCGTGGGCAAGACGAGAGGGACGGTCAGGATCGGCGGAAGCGACGAGCAGGAGCAGACGCTGAACCAGATCCTGACCGAGATGGACGGATTCGACCCCCACGAGGGGGTGATCGTGCTGGCGGCCACCAACCGGGCCGACGTGCTCGACTCGGCGCTCCTGCGGCCGGGTCGCTTCGACCGCCGCATCAACATCCAGCCGCCCGACCGCCGCGGCCGGGCGGCCATCCTCGCCATCCACACGCGGGGCGTGCCCGTGGGCCCCGACGTCGATCTCGACGAGCTGGCCGCGGAGACGCCCGGGCTCGTGGGCGCGGACCTGCGCAACCTGGTCAACGAGGCCGCGCTGGGGGCGGCGCGCGGGGGCGAAAGCCAGGTCACCATGAAGGACTTCACAGAAGCCATCGAGAAGACCCTCCTGGGCAGCGAGCGGAAGATCATGCTGAGCAAGCTCGACCGGGAGCGGATCGCCTACCACGAGTCCGGGCACGCCCTGCTCGGCCTCCTGGTGCCGGGAGCGGATCCGGTCCGCAAGGTGACGATCGTGCCCCGGGGCAGGGCGCTGGGCGTGACGGTCCAGAGCCCCGTGGACGACCGCTTCAACTACGGCGAGGACTACCTGAGGGCACGCATCGTGGGGGCGCTCGGGGGACGGGCGGCCGAGAGCCTCGTCTACGGTGTCGTCACGACGGGAGCGGAGAACGACCTGGAGCAGGTGACGCACATCGCCCACGAGATGGTCGTGCGCTGGGGGATGAGCGCCAAGGTCGGGCCGCTCAACTTCGCCGAGGGCGCGCAACAGGGCGCCATGGCGCTCCACCGGCCCTACAGCGAGGCCACCGCGCAGCTCATCGACGACGAGATGCGCCGGATCGTGGAGGAGTGCTTCCAGGAGGCGCGGGATCTCATCAAGCAGCACCGGGGCAGGCTGGACACGCTGGCCAAGGCCCTCCTTCGGGACGACTCGCTCGACGAGAAGGAGATCCTGAGGGTGACGGGCATCGAGCCGGCCGACGGGGAGACGGCGGCCGGCGAGGCGGGCTGAGAGGCGGCCCGGAGCTCGCTCCTGGCTCCGATACCCTTGGCCTTGCGATGCGCATCCTCTACATCGCGGGGGCGGGGCGGAGCGGGACCACCGTCGTGGCCAACGCCCTCAACGAAGTGCCCGGCTACTTCCACGCCGGCGAGCTCCAGTCGCTCTGGTCGATCGCGGCCCGCGGCACCCTGCACACGTGCGGATGCGGGCTCGAGATCCGGCGCTGCCCCGTCTGGTCCGCCGTGCTCGGATTCCCGCTCTCCGACGGGCGGAGCGTGGCCGAGGCGGCGCCCGAGGCGGTGCGCGCGCTGGAGACGGACCGTACGCCGGCCGCGCTCCTAAGGCACGTGGCGAGGCCGGGGGGTCCCCGCCCCCCCGCCTACCGTCGCTTCGCGGGCCTGGCCTACCAGGCGGTCGCCGCGGTTTCGGGCGCGCGCGTCATCGTGGACAGCTCCAAGGGCCCCCAGGACGCGGCCTCGCTCACCTGCATTGAGGGCGTAGAGCCCTTCCTCGTGCAGGTCGTCCGCGACCCCCGCGCGGTCGCCTACTCGTGGCTCCACCCCAAAGCCCACCTGCAGCGGCGGGGGGTCGTCGAGAGCACCGCGCGCTGGCTCCAGGCCAACCGGGGCGCAGACGCCGTGGCCCGGCTCCTGCCCGGCCGCTCCCTCCGAGTGTGCTACGAGACGTTCGTGTCCTCGCCAGCACCCGCCCTGCGGGCCATCCTCGAGCTACTGGGCGACGGGGACCTGTCCGTCCCGGTCGAGGGCACCACGCTGAGACTGAGCGGAAACCACACGCTGATCGGGAACCCCGGACGGGACACCTCCGGACCGGTCCCCCTCCTCCTCGACCGCCGCTGGGAGTCCGGGCTGCCCCGGTGGCAGGCCCTCGCCATCTCCGGCGCGACGATGCCGCTCATGCGGCGCTACGGGTGCCGGGTAAAGGCGAGAGGGACTGCTCATGGAGGCCGGGGCGGTGGCGGGGCGTCGTAGAGGAGGGTAGGCGACCGGTCCCGCGAGTAACCGCCTCGCCGAGGGGCGGACGGGACGCCCTGCAGCTCGTCCCAACCGTTGCGAGAGCGGCTATCGAGGTCGGTCGTCTCCGGCGTCACCTCGGGGCCGACGAGGCGCCCGACCGTTTGGGCGATCACATGGTCGAGGGGTGGCCGGGAGAATTCGGGACGATCGATCCGCAGTGGGACCTGGCCGTGGAGTGCAGGCCAGAGCAGCGCAGTGACCAGGGCGGGGTCGCTGTCATCGTGGGCAGCGCCAGCTTGCTGGCAGCGCCGGATCGCTTGTGTGAGCTGGTCATAGCTGATCCGGCCGGCCGAGTGCTCGGCATCGCGACGACTCTGATAGCATTCTGCAACATGGCGACGCTATACCTCAGGAATGTCCCGGAAGATGTGGTTGCGAGGCTCCAGCGGCTGGCAACCCGCGCCGGCACATCGGTCAACGCAATGGCTGTCCGGGAGCTTGCCGAGGCGAGCAAGCGAGCGGACAACGCAGCGCTACTACAGGATCTGCCGGACCTAGGCGTGCCGGCCGAGGCCATTGTGGCCGACCTCGAGATGTCTCGTTCCCGCCGTTGATCGTCGTCGACGCCTCGGCCGCTGTGGCGGCCCTCCTAAACGCGGGTCCAGCCCGCCAAATGCTAGCGGCAGACCAGTTGCATGCGCCACATTTGATCGACTCCGAGGTTGCCAACGCTCTGCGTCGGAACGAAGCGAGTGGCGGGATATCGCCAGGCTCGGCGTCAGGGGCTCTGGAAATCTGGAGTCGGTTGGGCCTGATCCGCTATCCGATAATCGGCGTCATCCGGCGAGTCTGGGAGTTGCGCGCCAACCTCAGCGCATATGACGCTTCGTACGTCGCGCTGGCCGAGGCGCTCGGCTGCGCCCTCGTCACCTGCGACGGCAGGATCGGGCGCGCTCCAGGCCTTCGTTGCCCGATCACGGTTCTGCCAGGCTGATCCGACTCAAGGCCTCGAAGGCGAATGGGGGCATCGGAGACGCTTTTCGCACTTGTGGGCCTTATGAGACTCACAGGGATGCGATGCGTCCCATGGAGCAAGTCGGCGTGCGTAGGCTGAAGCAGGAGACAGCCACCCTCCTTCGGCGCGTGGCGGCCGGCGAGGCGCTGGAGATCACGGATCACGGCCACTCTGTGGCAAGGCTGGTCCCGATCTTGCGAAGCTCCGTGGACCAGATGCTCGCCGAGGACCGCATCCGGCCCGCGGCGAGCGACCTCAAGGAGACCATGCGCCAGCTTGGCCTTCCACGGCCACAAGACCGGGGCGGCCGTTGCTCTCACAGGTCCTTGCGGAGATGCGTGCGGACGAGAGGTGACCCGCGCCTACTGGGCAGCGCGATCAACCATGCGGTCGAGCACGCTGGCGAGGACGCCGAGCGTGAAAATGCCGCGTGATGCGTACCGCGCTTTGCGGTACGCTAATTGCGGGATGCCGAACCCCTTCGAGTTCTCCGATCCGGTGCTCGGGGACAGCTTCGCCGACCGGACCTCCGAGCTGAAGGCGCTGACCACTCGCATGATGGCCGGCCAGAACGTCATCGTCATCTCGCCCCGTCGCTACGGCAAGACCTCGCTGATCCTGAACGCTCAGGCGGCCGTGCGAAAGCGGGGCGGCCGGACTGGCATCGCCAACCTCTTCT
>JBOHUY010000011.1:0-5222 GCA_050735015.1 Candidatus Dormibacterales bacterium
GGGCAGGTGGGGCCCCTAGGCGCCCGCCCTTCGGGGGAACCCGCAGCACCGCCGGGACGGGCGCCCCCCACCTGCCCCACCGGCCGGGCTGGCGACCATTGAGGTTGTTATCGGGGGCCGGGATGGCAGGCGGACCAGATGTCTGCGGGGCGACCGCCTGTGGCCTGCCTGGTGGCCCGGGCCCGGCCGGCGTGGGCGAGGGCGGCGAGGGCTTGGTCTATGGCAGTGGCGGGCTGGTTGCGGGCGAAGAGGTCACGGATCTGGGTGCGGCTGAGCCCGGCGGGGCTGGCCGAGAGCGCGACGTGGATCTGCTCTGCGACCGGGTCGCCGCTGGAGGTGCCCAGCGCCCAGGCGGCTGAGCGTGCCGCGTAGGCCCACAGGGCCAAGGCGGCGTCGAGGTGGGCGGCAGAAATGGTGGTGGCACTGTCCAAGAGGGCGTAGATGAGCGCCAGGCGGAGCACATGCGCTTCGGCCCGGGCGCACATCGAGCCGGCCAGGCCGTCTGCTGCTTGGGAGAGGGCGGGGTAGGTGTCCCACCAGTAGGCGCGGGCGTCGATGCCCAAGCGCACCTGGCCCGCCCCCTGGGCCGCGGTTATGGCCGAGGCGAGCTCGTCGTCTAGGCCGGTTCCGCCGAGGGGGTCGGGGGAGCCGCCTTCTGGGAGGAGGCGGACACGCCGGCAGGCCAGGAGGAAGAAGCGGTTCAAGAAGCCGTTGGCCACCTCGACGCTGTTGAGTTGGGCGGAGAGCTCGGTGGCGGTGATGTGGCCGATCACCGAGACGTGCGCCCCGGTGGCGCGTGCGGGACTGGTGCGGGTGAGGGTCTGCAGGGCCCGGCCGTCCCAGGCGTTGCGGAGCACCGGCGAGAGGGTGTTTATGTCCCGCCCGGTGGCTTTGAGGACGCTGGCGAACTCGGTCTCGACCACCAAGAGGCGCTTGTCAGGGGTCCCTGGGTCCGAGCCGTGGGGGTCGCGCACCGCCCATATGAGCCCCTCGCCTGTCGACAGCCCGGCGTGCACGCGAGCGGCGAAGGCGGGGTCTGCCTTGGAGAACGCCCGGGCGACGTGGTCCCAAGAAGACCCCTTGCGGGCCTTGGCGGAGTCGCCGACGAGGACCACGAGCTCATTCGGGTGGTGACGGGTGGCCTCGACCTCGAACCAGGCGCCCCGCCCGACGACGGAGCCGGCGGCCACGAGCAGCTGGCCCAAGATGGCGACCGGGTCGGCTTCGGTGTGAGGGGCTATCGTCTCGGCGAGCGCGCCGGCCAAGCCGTTGTAAGCGGCCGTGCCTGGCGGCTCGGGCCAGCCCGGCGGGGGCTCCATGGTGCCAGCCGCCGGTGGTGGGAAAGCGAGGTGGGCCGGTGCTTGGCTCATTGGTCGTCGACCTCGGCTGCTGCCATGCGGGCACTGGCCTCGTCGACGATGGACTTGTGCTCGGCGTAGGCGGCGACGAGCGCCTGGGTGGCCAGGTTGTTGACCGCCCGGGGCAGGCCCCGGCTGACCTGGTGGACGACCTCGACGGCCGCCTCCGAGAAGATGGTGTCGGTGCGCCCTGCGATCTTCAGGTGGTGGGCGATGTAGGCCCCGGTCTCGTCGGTGCCCATGCCGTCGAGCACGTAGCGTAAGGCGATGCGCTGGTTGAGGGCGGCAAAAGCCCCCAAGCGCACTCGCCGGCGCAGCGTGGGCTGGCCGAGGAGCAAACAGCAAAAGGCGGCTTTGCTGTCCATGTCTGCCGCCATCAAGAGGCGTAGTTCCTCCAGGGCCTCGTCCATGCCCTGGGCCTCGTCCAAGATCACGACGACCCTTCTTCCCCACTCTGCCTCCTCTGCGGCGAGGGCGGCCATGGCCTGGGGTATGAGGGCCGCCTTGTGGAAGCGGGGCGTGGCGCCCAGGGCCGAGACGATCTGGGCGTACATGCCCCTCGCCCCGACCGCGGGGTTGGCCAAGTACACGACGCTGTGGCGGGAGCTGTCCAGGCCCGCCACCGCGGCCCGGGCGGCCACGGACTTGCCCGAGCCGACCTCGCCGGTCACCAGGCCCAAGGCACGCTCGGAGATGCACCAAGAGATGCGGGCCACGGCTTCGGAGTGCCCTCGGGAGGCGAAGAGCATAGAAGGGGCCAGCTCCTTCGAGAAAGGCGTGCGGGAAAAGCCCCAGTGGGCCTTCAGGTGCTCGATGCTCACCGGGATGCCTCCTCTCCCTCGCCGTCGTCGGGCTCGCCTGGGCTGACGCCCTGGTCGGGCGCGAGGCCCCGGTAGTCGATGCGCCGGGCCAGTTCCGCAGCGCGTCGGGCTTCCACCAGGGCCAGGTAGTCGATCCCAGAGGGCTTCGGGGCCTCGGTTTCGCCGGGCTCGTGGCGCGCTGCGGGGTGCACGTGGCGGCCGATATGGCGGGGCAGCGCCTTGCCCATGGGCCGGCCGTTGAAGCGCACCTCGATATCGGAGAGGTCGAACGGATCGAACACTAGTTCTATTTTCTCGCCGACGAGCGCCGGGTCGACCTCGTAGGCGTTGCCGAAAAGCCCGACCTCTGCGGTCTTGGTGACCCGACGCCGCTCGGACCACAAGAAAGCGTCGTGGAGCAGGGCAGGCTCGACCGGGGCGGGCGGCCCTGCGGACAAGAAACGCTCCAGGGGCGCCACGCCGGTCTCGGAGTGCCGCCGGCGGTGGTAGACCGACTCGACCCAGGCGGAGAACAGCGAGCTCAGCCTGTCCAAGCCGTCGACTTTGCTGTGGGCGAGCTCGACGACGAACTGCTCCCTGACAGTGCGGAAGACCCGTTCGATTTTCCCGCGGCCTTGGGGGCGGTAGGGCCGGCTGTGGACCAAGACGATGCCGAGCACCGCGCAGGCCCGCAGCAGCTGGTGGGACACCATCGCCGAGCCGTTGTCCAGGTACACCCGCAGGGGCATGCCCCTCGCCTCGATGCCGGAGCGGAGCGCCGCTTCGAGGCGGAGCGTGTCCTCGGCGTAGCCCCAGCGGTAGCCGGTAAAGGCACGGGAAAAGTCGTCTATGAACGCGAACAGGTAGGTCTTGTGGCCGGCGACGACCGGGCCGTGCAAGGCGTCGCCCACCCACAGCTCGTTGGGGGCCGAGGCCTCGAAGCGCCCGAAGGCCCTTGGCGCTTCGCCACCCCTCCAAGGCAGGCCGGCCCTGGCCAGGTGGCGCTGGATGGTGCGCGCAGATGGCGACCAGCCCTTGGCCTCGGCGATCGCCCGGGCGATCTGCGCCGCGGTGCGCGCCGGCTCCTCTACCCTCAGTGCCTCGGCCAGCTCCAACAGCCCCGCCGGCGTACGGGCGGCAGCGTTGCGGGGTTTGGGCACCAGGGCGTCGAAACCCCCCGAGCGGTAAGCACGGGCCCAGCGGTCGAGCGTGTTGCGGCTCACCCGCACCTGCTCACCTGCCGGACCCAGGTGCCACTGCGAGGCTAAATGGCGCACCAACGCGCCGCGGTCGCGCTTTGTCAGCGCGGCGCTCGCCACTTCCCTCACCAGGCTGTAGCGGAAAAGCCCTACAGCCCTTGCTCTGTCTTCCATTGGGCGCCTCCTTTGGTCCGTGAATGCCCAGGACCAAAGGGTGGCGCCGAGTCAGGGAGCGGCCAAGGTGAGCTCGTGTTGGAAAGCAGCCCGCCCGCGCTCAGGGCCGACGCCCACGACCACGGCGGCTTGGGCCCCAAGCGCAGCGACGCCGCCTTCGCGGCCGCGCCGATCATCTCCAGCGCGTACGCCGACTCCGAGCCCCGTCGCTGCGGCAAGACCCTCCCAGGCAGGAACGCCGCCAGCCACCGCCCGAAATGCCTGGCAATGGCCACCGCGTTGCGGCGGAAGCGCCGGAGCCACTCATAGACCGTGTCGGGGGGCACGCCAGCGCGCCGCGCCACGTCCTCGAAGAACTGGTGGCCGGCGAAGACAGCCTGAAGCACCTCGCCTATCACGTCGGCCCGGTAGGCCCGCCTCACCAGGCAGGCCTCGGGCAACAAGACGTGGGTCACTTTCGGGCCCTCCTTCGAGCACACCGCCCGTCGAGGGCGCAGCACCACGCCGTCCCGGAGCACCCGCTCACGGGCGAAACCCCAACGGGCCAGGGGGCTGAGGCATCTCGGGCACATCAAGCGCCCCGCTACCAGGTCGGCTTCGACTGCGACTGGATCGTTGCCTACGATGACCACCAGGTGCCTCCGGCATCTGCTCGAAGGACCCCCTCGGCGATCTCCGAAAGTTCAGCGAGGGGGCCCTTACGCGTCTATGGACATCCCCACGCTGTCGTCATCACTACTCCAAGAGCAAGTCCCGTCCCCATGCCCAGTGACGCCGCACCACCTCGGCGTCACCATCCAGAGTGTCGCTCAACAGACGGCCGCCGTTCCGAGAATCTGGACGGCGATCGGGTTCAGCCCGCTGTGGCGGATGGTCTTGATCACGGTGACAGTTCCGCGGCTCGGTTCGCTCGGCCGGGTTGAATTGGCTGTCCGACCGACGCCGCCCCGTGAGCGGCTGCAATCTGTCCACATCCGTCAGACAATTGACAGGCTCTAGCCCGGCGTACCAGACGTCGGCGCTCGCTTCGTTGCACACGTCACGTTGAGAGCCGCCGTCCCGAGGGGGACGACAGCTGACCTCATCTCGGGCCTGACCGTCGTATTCCCCTTCTGGACAGGCGGTCGGGCCTTCGTGTTCCCCGTCCGGACAGCGGACCGTCGTCTTGCGGGAAGTTTCCGCACAGACGGGACAGTCGAACAGCTGGAGGGACTCTGGCAGATGGAGCTGGTACCCGGAGCGCTTTCGGCCGTTCCAACCGTCGACGCGAGTGAGGACCACGATCCCGGCGGCTTTGAGGGCAGCGCTGGCTCGGGCGGCGGTGTCCTTGGTGACACCGACGCCGGTGACGACATCCCGCACGCCAACAGGAGCCACCCAACCCTGGTCGGTGCGGTGCGAGCTGAGCGCGAGGTGTTCCAGAGCCATCCACGCCAGCGGCCCCAGCTGCCGTCGCCATACTGCACTCGAGGGTTGGGTTACGAGCACAAGGGCGGCCCGCAGCAGATCGGTGGGGTACTCGACATCCTGTCGCTGGTTCACGTTCCTACTCCTCGTGCTGAGCCGGCTCTGGGGACAGCCGCGGCGCGTGGCTCTCCGTTCATTAACGACCGAGCGGGTCATTTTCGGGGTGAAGAGGTGGCAGGGGATGTGAACATAAGAGGAGGACCACGGGCTGGATGGCTTCGTGA
>JBOHUY010000012.1:0-8404 GCA_050735015.1 Candidatus Dormibacterales bacterium
GCCCTGGCCGGCGCCATCCGGCGGAGCGGGGGGCGAGCCGCATCAGGCAACCAGTCTAGAGACCGGGCCCGCCTACCCGGCGGGGCCCGGGGCGGGCGAGTCGAGCACCCAGGCCAGCCGGCGGCGGTCGTCGGGACTGATGTCGGTGAACTCGAGCCCGACGTCGAACTTGGCCCCCGCGGAGCGCGCCAGGGGCTCGATCCACACCACCTTGGCCCCACACGTGATGGTCGTCTGGTCGGGCAGGAAGACCTCGATCTCAAGCCTCTTCCCGGGCTTGTGCCGCTCGTCCGAGTAGACGCGCATGCCCCCCAGACCGACGTCGCCGGGGCTGGCCGGGGTCCCGAAGATACGGGGCCCGAGCATACGGTAAAGGACCGGGGCCTGGACCCTCGGGAATCGGCGTCGATCCGCCCGCTCGCCCACGTTCCGAACGCTATCGGTCAGTGGTCGCGGCGGGGGAGCGCCGTGCCGTCCGGACTGGCTCTTTGGGCTCGGCCGGCTGGGGGACCGGCATCGGGAGCGGCGCCGGCGCCGGGATGCTGCTGCGCTCGGTCTCGGTTGTCTCCAGGCCCATGGCTCCAATTCGAATTCTAGAGGAGAGGTCCGGCCGGCTCGGGCAGATTTGGGGCCCCGGTGCCCCGCGCGAGGGGATGGGGCACGGAGGCTCGACGGCGAGACGACGCTGCCTCGCCGGGGACCAACGTTTGACCGGGGCGGGCGGCGCTGCTAGCCTGTCCGGCGGGGTGCCGCCGCCCGGCGCACGGGCGGTGGCGGTTCGACAGCTTGTTGAACAGACGAATTTCCGCGTACGCAGCCGCCTGTCTGGGCGCGCTCGCCGTCGGCGGCGCGTCGGGAGGCCCGGCTCTCCTGGCCGGGTCGGCCCAGGCCTACCGCACGGCGGGGACGGCGGCAGCAGCCTCGCCCGCCGCCCTGGCGCCCGCGGCTGACACGGCCAGCACGGTCCTGCTGGTGAGCGCGGACCAGCTGAGCGCGCACGTCAAGATGTCGGGCCAGACCGCCGACCATCTCCACCTGGAGCTGGCCTCCACCGACGCCCAGATCGAGGCCGTCAACCGGGAGGCGAAGCGGCTCGACGCCGACATCGCCTCCACCGGCAGGCGCCTGGCGGCCGAGAGAAGGGAGCTTCGGGGCATCGCGCGGGCGATCTACGTCCAGCCCGACTCGATCTTCCTCGCGCTCGCCGAGAGCAAGGATCTGGGCGACTTCATGACGCGCGTGGGGGACCTCGCTGTGGCCGGCTTCACGGCGCGCTCCCTGGTCAGGGCGCTGGGGACGAACCGCCAGCGGATGGCCGCCGAGAGGCGGTCGGTCGGTGCCGCCCAGGCCAAGCTCGCGTCCCTGAGGCAGACGGTCATAGCGGACCTCGACGCCCTGGCCGCGGCCGCGGCCCAGGCGGCGTCGAGGGCGGCGGCGCCGTCGGTCATGGTGGCGCTGCCTGCAGGCTCCGGCGACATCCCGGCCATCATCACGTCGGCTTTCTCCCCGCTCGGCCAGCGCGCCGTCGGCTGGGCGCTCAAGGTCGCCTTCTGCGAGTCGGGATACAACCCCAACGCCGTCAACCCCTACTCGGGCACCGAGGGCCTCTTCCAGTTCATGCCCTCCACCTGGGCGGGCACCCCTTGGGGCCGTGACTCGCCCTTCGACGCCCACGACAATGCCCTCGCGGCGGCCTGGCTCTACCAGCGGGAGGGGAGCTCGCCCTGGCAGTGCCAGGGCTGAGGCCGGGATCCCCCGCGCGGTCTGAGCCGGGGAAGGGGACCGGTCGATCCGCTCAGGCGGGGTTCTCGCCCCGGACGCGGACGGCCCTGGCCTCGAAGTGAAGGGCGAGGCGGCGCAGGCGGAGCTGGAACCGCCGCGGCGCGACCGCCTTCATGAACCCGAGGCTGCCGGCCATCAACTCCACCATCGCCAGTTGCACGCCACTTCCAACGCCGGGCGCCCGTCCCTGGTTACGGCCGGCTCGACAACTTCCCGCCTGGGCTCAGGGAGGCGGCCCGGCTTGCAAATCGAGAGCCCCGTTAGCGGAGTTGTCGGCGATTCGTCGGGAGATCCCCCGGACAATGAAGAGAACGTGACGGTCGACTTTCCTCTCGAGCGCGCCGGCGGCCCCAGGCATGATCCTGACGTCGCCCAGCTCCAAGCCGTGATCGCCGAGAGCGCCGAGCTCCTGGAGGCGGCACTCAGTTCGGACGACGCGGAGCTGCGCGACGGCGCCGTACATCTGGCGCTCCGCACACTGCGGGTCATGGCGCGAATCCTCGAGCGGACCGTGCCCCCAACCCAGAGCGGAGGCGGCTCTGTCCTGGCCGGGCCCTGGGCGGCGGGGGTCGGCGCCGACGCGGACTCGTGAGGGAGCCGGGAGGCGCGTCGGCGCGGGCTCAGGGCGGGCGGCGGTCGTGGACCGGGGCGCGCCCCCTCCCCGGCTGATCGCACTCCCCGGCAGCGGCGGCCAAGGCCCGCCGGAGCGTGAGTCCCCACCTGTGAGTCTGCCCTCGCCCCTGGGGTCGGTGTCCTCCGGCCCGGGCGGCCAGCGTCCTCAGGTTCTGGTGGTGGACGATTACCAGCCCAACGTGGAGCTCCTGGCGGCGTACCTCGAGGACATCGGCTGCGACGTGCGCTCGGAGGCGGACGGCCCGGCCGCCCTCTCATCCGTCCGCGAGCGGCCCCCGGACCTTCTTCTACTGGACGTCGTTCTCCCCGGGGTGGACGGGTTCGACATCTGCCGGCGGCTCAAGAACGAACCCGGCACGCGGCTTTTGCCCATCGTCCTCGTGACCTCCCTCGACCGCCCCGAACACCGGGTCCAGGGGCTGGAGGCGGGCGCCGACGACTTTCTGGTCAAGCCCATACAGCGGGTCGAGCTGACCGCACGCGTGCGCTCGCTGCTCCGGCTGAAGGCGGTCTACGACCGGCTGGACGACGCCGAGCGCGTGATCGTGGCCCTGGCGCGCGCCGTGGAGGCGAAGGACCTTCACACCGAGGATCACACCGAGCGTGTCGGGCACGCCGCGCGCCGGCTGGGGGTGGTGGTGGGCCTCGAGGGCGCGGTCCTGGACGACCTCTACTGGGGCGGGATCATCCATGACATCGGGAAGATCGGCGTGCCCGACGCCATCCTCCTCAAGCCCGGCCGGCTGACGCCCGAGGAATGGGCGGTCATGCGCAGCCACGTCGTCATCGGCGAGGACATCGCCCGGCCGCTGCGTTCGGCCGCCAACTTGCTCCCCATCATCCGGCACCACCACGAGAAGATCGACGGGACCGGATACCCGGACGGCCTCAAGGGGGAGGACATCCCCATCGCGGCTCGGGTAGTGGCCATCTGCGACGCCTTCGACGCCATGGTCAGCGATCGCCCCTACCGGCCGGGGCTCGAGCCCGCCGAGGCGGCGGCCGTTCTCCGGAAGGGGTCGCACACCCAGTGGGACGCCCGCGCCGTGAGACTCTACCTGGGCCAGCTCGGCCTTTGACGGATGCCCTGCGGGAGGCGCCGGCGGCGGTGACCGTCGGGGGAGAGCCGTGAGTCCAGGGCGTGCGGAACGAGGACCTGAATGGCTCCTCATCGACGGATCGAGCCTCATATTCCGCGCCTACTACGGCGTGCCTCAGTCCGTGCGCAGCCCGGACGGCCGGCCCGTGAACGCCGTCCGGGGCTTCTTGGACCTCCTGGCGCGCCTGATCGCGGAGCGGCGGCCGCGCCGCGTCCTGGTCGCGCGCGACGACGACTGGCGGCCCGCCTTCAGGGTCGAGCTGATCCCCTCGTACAAGGCTCACCGAGTGGCCGAGCCCATTCCTCCCGGGCTGGCCCCACAGATGCCCGTCGTGATGGAGATCCTGGATGCCCTCGGGCTGCCCTCGGTGGGGATGGCGGGATTCGAGGCCGAGGACGTCATCGCCTCGGTCCTGGCGCGGGTCACCGGTCCGGTCGAGATCGTGAGCGGGGATCGGGACCTCTTCGCGCTCATCCGCGACCCCGACGTGAAGGTCCTCTACCCCGAGGGCAAGGGTCAGTTCCGGGTCTTCGACGAGGCGGAAGTGGGGCGGCGCTATGGGATCCCGGGCCGCGCCTATGCCGACTTCGCGATCCTGCGCGGAGACCCCTCGGACGGGCTGCCGGGCCTGCCTGGCGTTGGGGACCGCAAGGCAGCCGACCTCGTCCGCACCCACGGCGGGCTAACCGGACTGGTGGCCACGGGCATACTCGCCCCGACCCAGGTCGAATACCTGGCCAGGGCGACGAGGGTCGTAGTCCCCGAGAGCGGGCTGCCACTGCCGGAGCTCGGCGACCGCATCCTGTCCTGGCCCACCGACGACGGTCCCATCCACGAGATGGAGTCCCTCTACGGCCTGGGCGGCCCGTTGGGCAGGCTTCGTGCCGCCATCGACACGACCTCGGGGACGAGCTCCTGAACCGGGCCAGGACCAGTCAGGCCAGTTCGCGGTCGATCTTGGCGGCCAGGATGAAGTCGTTGTCGGTGAGGCCGCCCGCCGCATGGGTGGAGACCCGCACGCGTACGCGGCCCCAGCCGACCTCGAGGTCAGGATGGTGCCCCTCGCCCTCGGCGATGGGGGTGAGCCTGTTGACGAACTGGACCGCGCTCACGAAGTCCTCGAAGCGGAAGATCCTGGCCAGGGCGCGGCCGTCCTCCACGATCTGCCACTCGGGCACCTGCGCCGCCAGCTCCGCGGCCCGCGCGGCGGGGAGTGGGGGAGTCCCCCGCTCGCAGGGCTCGCAGCGGCGAGACGCGAGGTCGTCCGCCATGCGATCAGGTTAGCGCCCGGGGGCAGCCGCTGGTGTGTTGGCTAGAATCGCCGGGGGGCGGCTAGCTCAGCGGGAGAGCGCTTGCTTCACACGCAGACGCCTCAAATAGCGCCGGGGGTATGTAGGGCAGGCGTCTCAAGTCGTATTTGAGACACGGCATTGACACCCAGCGGACAGGCACTATATATTGCGCAATGCAGGCGTCTTACCGAGATGCCCAACCGGAGGCAGATGCGCAATGGCCCATCCCGCTCGCGGCGACATCAAGGTCCTGGAGAGCCCGGCCGCCTCGGCCCTCAGCCGGTCGGTCGAGGAGTATCTCGACCACGTGGGGGCTCGGCGGCTCAGCCTCCGCACCACGGAGCACTACGGGTGGGTTCTGCGGCGGGTCCTGGTCCCCTGGTGCGACGAACAGAAGATCACCGACCCCGGCCAGCTCGACCAGCGCGCCCTCGACCGACTCTCGACCTGGTTGATCTCACCGCAGCGCGGCCTGACACCGCACAGTGCCCACAGCTACCTGCGGTCGGTCAACCATTACCTGAGCTGGCTCCGGTCGGAGGGCGAGGTGCCGGTCGGTGTCAAGGCTCAGACCCCGCGGCTGCCCAAGAAGCTCGTCGATGTGCTCTCCCGCGAGGAGATACAGCAGCTCGAGGACGCGGCGGCCACCGAACGCGACAAGCTCATGATCCGCGTCATGGCCGACACCGGGATGCGGCTCGGGGAGCTGCTTGGCCTCACCGGGGGCTCGCTGGTGGAGCGTGGCCGGCGGGAGTTCTACCTCAAGGTCAAGGGCAAGGGAGACAAGGAGCGCCTCGTTGCCATCCGCCCGGGTCTGCACCAGCGCCTGCGCCGCTTTATCGAGCGCAGCCGCCCTCAGGATGCCCTCACGGACAACATCTTCGTTGGCCTTCGGCGTCGAACTCGCGGCGAGCACCGAGGCGAGCGTAGGGGGGTTCGCAAGGAGGCGGTCGAGCGCATGATCCACGAGGCCGCCTACCGCGCCGGGCTGGCGAAGCCCGCCCGTCCCCACGTCCTGAGGCACAGCTTCGTAACCGAGGCCCTTCGGCGCGGCGTCAACCCCGTCACGCTGGCGCAGATCGTCGGGCACTCGGACCTTTCCATGATCTCAAGGGTCTACTCTCACCTCTCGGCCAGCGACACCCACACCGCGATGATGAAGATGCTGAGCGGCGACGACGACTGACAATTCCCCATCGGGATCTGGTGCCGCACCTGCAAATGGGGCCCGAACGCAACGGGAGCTCCGCCTTCTAGGCGGGCCGGCCAGGTGCCGTCGACCGCGGGCGAGCGGGGGAAACGGCCCCCAACCTTTCCATTTGGGAGGGGCTCGCCATGGCCCGACTCGACCCCGTCCGACTAGAACATGAGCTCGGCCGCCGGGGGTTGACCCAGGCCCAGCTCGCCCAGCTCGCCGGCATCTCGGAGCGCACCCTCTCCCGGGCTCGGTGCGGCGGGCGTCTCAACCCGGGCACCCTCAACCGGTTGGCGGCCGCCCTGCTCCGCACGCCCGTCATGCCCGGCGCCGATCTGGTGCTCGGGCTCCCCGACCAAAAGGACGCCGCGGGCTCGCCCTCCGCGGCGCTCGGGGAGGGGGCCGGTGACGCAGCCCGCTCAAGCACAAACTAACACTTCGGCGCCGCCCAGCTCGTGCGCCGGCTGCCCCTGCCGGCACCGCCCGGCCTGGGGCGAGGTGGAGCGCCTGATCGAGGTCGCTCGTTGGGGCGGCCGACAGGACCTGCTGCTGGAGAGCTTCCTCAACGGCCAGCTGCTCAGGACTGCCCGGGTCCTGGCCATGTACTCGGCGCTCGGGGGTCGGCTTCCGTGGCGCCCTTACGGGGGTGACGAGCTGTGAGCGCCCGTCCCAGGCTGTCGATCTCGACCTTCTCCAGCAGGTCGAGCATCTTGTCGTCGAGGCCGCTGTAGACCAGCAGGTCGAGCTCTTGGAGTTCCTCGTAGAGCTGCTTCAAGAGGGCCGGGTCGTCCTCCCCGCTGATCGCGTTGTGGCTGAGCTGGATCGCCACGCGGCGGGCGCGGGGTAGCTCGTCGTCCGTCACCTGGCAGTCGATCTCGTCGAGGCCGGCGTCGATGGCAGCGAGGACGCGGTGGTTGCCGGAGAGGACCAGGTATCGCCCGTCGGCCGGGTCGAGCCAGGCGAACGGTATCTGTGTGAGGCAGCCGTCGTTTCGGATGTTCTCGACCAGGCGGGTGAAGGTCTCGTGCCGCATGAAGCGGGCGTTTGTGTCCAGCAGGCGGAGCTGGCGCGGGTCGAGCCGGATCAGACGGGTGCGGATGCCCGGCTCAGTCATCGTCGGCATGGGCATCTCCCTTCCCGCCGTAGCGACGCTTCCAGATTTCGAGCCCTTCCGCGAGGGTCCAGGCTCCGACCGGCGTCGCGTAGTTGAGGACGTAGCCTCCGCTGTCGAGCTTCTTGCGATTGGTCTGCTCGAACAGCCCGCGGTACTTCATGCTCGTCGGTCGGCGGCTGAAAGCTGCCGCCTGGACCCCTCCGCGAGGGTGATCAGGACAGGTGAGCCGGCTGACCCGAATCGGGCACTGTGTCGGCAGGGCGCCGTCCGTCTGATGGCTGTTCGACTGGTAGCTCGTGAAGAGTGCGCTCCGAGGCCCAAGCCGGCGGTAATCCCGGTGCCCGGCCTGGTCCGTTCGCCGCCCGCCAGAGGACAGAGTTGATCGGGTCGCTTCACGAAAAGTGTCGCTCAGCCACATAGCTGTGTTAGGCTGCCCTAAGATGGTCGCTGAGGTACGGACGGGCTTCACCAGGGCGCAGGACGATTTCCTCAAAGCTCTCTACCAGTTGGGTGGCGACGGCGGGCCGGTCTCGACCGGGGAGTTGGCGCAGCGGCTTGGGGTCTCCTCCGCCTCGGTCAGCGAGATGGTCGGCCGGCTGACCGCGCAGGGCCTGGTCTCATACGACCGCTATCGGGGGCAGCGCCTCACGGATCGGGGCCGTATCGCCGCTCTGGAGCTCGTCCGGCATCACAGGCTGCTCGAGATGTTTCTAGTCCAGGTCCTCGGCTTCAGCTGGGATGAGGTCCACGCGGAGGCCGAGCGTCTCGAGCACGTGATCTCCGAGCGGATGGAGGAGCGCATTTACGAAATCCTCGGCCGGCCCGACCTCGACCCGCACGGGCACGCGATTCCCGGCCGTGACGGCAGCGTGCGGGCTGTCGCAGATCGGCCCCTCAGCAGCTGCCAGCCCGGCGAGACGGTCGTCATCCGGGCAGTCTCGGACGACGATGCGGACCGGCTTCGTGAACTCGAACGCCGGGGACTGAAGCCCGGCATACGACTCGAAGTCCTGGAAGGCACCGAGTACGAAAGCCCGATCGAGGCTCGGACCGGGGAACGCCGGTTGAGCATTCCTCTCGGGCTGGCCCGCGAGATCTTCATCGAGGAGTTGCGGAGCTAGTGGCGGCCGAGGCCATCGCGGAGCGCCAGATCCTGGTCGAAGGCGCCCTGCCGGGCGAGGCGCGCATCCTGGAGGCGGCAGAGCACGCTCTGAGTGGCCGGACTCGTGGAATCAGGGCCGTGCTCCCATTCCTGGGGCCGGCTTTCATCGCCGCCGTTGCCTACATC
>JBOHUY010000013.1:0-4719 GCA_050735015.1 Candidatus Dormibacterales bacterium
GTCGGGACCAGGTAGCCGAGCAGCGAGCCCGTCTTCAGCTGACCGCTCTCGGGGTCGTACGCGACCTCCTCGAAGAGCGCCTGTCCGATCGAGTGCACGACGCCCCCGTGCACCTGGCCCTCCACGATCATGGGGTTGATCACGTTGCCGCAGTCGTCCACGGCCACATACCTTTCGAGCTTCACGGCGCCGGTGTCCGGCTCCACCTCGACCACGCACACGTGCGCCCCGAAGGGCCAGGAGAGGTTCTTGGGGTCGTAGTAGGTGGTCGCCTCGAGACCGTGCTCGAGGCCGTTCGGCACGCCGTCGCGGTGCGCCGCCAGGGCGACGTCGGACATGGACTTGGCGCGGTCCCGGCTGCCCCTGACGTAGAAGGAGCCCTGCTCGAAGTCGAGGTCCTCCTCGGCGGCCTCCAGGAGGTTGGCCGCCACCTGGCGGGCCTTGTCCACCACCTTGAGGCAGGACGCGTAGACGGCGCTGCCGCCCACGACCTGGCTGCGGCTGCCGTACGTCCCGTAGCCGAAGGGGGTGTCGGCCGTGTCCCCGTAGCGGATGTCGATCTGCTCGTAGGGGATGCCCAGGGTGTCGGCGGCGATCTGGGCGAACGTCGTCTCGTGGCCCTGGCCGTGCGGCATGGTGCCGATGTAGACGGTCGCGGAGCCGGTCGGGTGGACGCGCACGGTGGAGGTCTCCACCAGGGCCAGCGGCTCGTTGGCGCTGGTCACGGCGCTGGGCCCGTACCCGCAGGCCTCTATCCACGTCGAGAGCCCGATCCCCAGGTAGCGCCCCTGGCTCCTGAGCTCCGCCTGGCGCCGCCGGAGGTCTTCGTAGCCCGAGATCTCGAGGGCGCGGTCGAGCGCCTTGGGGTAGTCGCCGGTGTCGTAGACGAGGCCCAGGTAGTTGGTGTACGGGAACTCCGAGATGAAGTTCTTGCGGCGTAGCTCGGCGGGGTCCATCCCGATCTCGTGGGCGACCATGTCCACCATCCGCTCGACCGTGTGCGTCGCCTCCGGGCGCCCGGCGCCGCGGATGGCGTCCGTGGGGGTCTTGTTGGTCAGGACCCCGACGCCCCGGAACTGGATGCCCTGGAACGCGTAGGCGCCCCCCGCCACCACGTAGGCGGAGCACTGGAAGGAGCTGAAGACGCTGGTGTACGCCCCGCAGTCGAGCGTCTGCTTGAGGCGCAAGGCGAGCAGGGTCCCGTCGCGGCGGGCGGCGATCTCCGCGTCGAAGACCTGGTCGCGGCCGTGGTGGCTGGCCTGCACGTTCTCAGAGCGCGTCTCGCACCACTTGAGGGGCCGCCCCGTGATCTTGGACGCCGCCGCCAGGAGATAGTCCTCGGGATAGGGGTGGATCTTGCTGCCGAAGCCCCCGCCGACGTCGGGCGCGACGACCCGGATGCGGCTTTCGGGCAGGCCCAGCGCGAGCGTCAGGCAAAGGCGCACCCAGTGGGGCACCTGGCTCGAGGTCCACACGGCGAGGCGCCCGTCGAAGGCGGAGTAGTCGGCCACGGTCACGCGCGGCTCTATGGGAACCCCCATCGTCCGCTGCTGGAGGATCCTCTGTTTGAGGACCACGTCGGCCTGGCGGAAGAGGTCCTCCACGTCGGGGCCGACGGTGAAGTCCCAGGCCAGGTTGTCGGGGGCCCCCAGGTGCGAGGTCGGGCTCCCGGCCTTCAGCGCCCGCTCCATCTGCACGACCGCGGGGAGGGGCTCCCAGCGGACGTCGACCAGGGCGGCGGCGTCGGCCGCCCGGTAGCGGCCGTCGGCGACCACGATGGCCACGATCTCGCCCTGGTAGACCGCCTCCTCGTCCGCGATGAAGGCCCACCCGGGGGCCTGGTGCTTGTCCGCCACGAAGGAGTTGGTGACGGGGATCGCGCCCTGCAGCACGCCCTTGAAGTCCCTGGCCGTGAGCACGGCCGACACGCCCGGGGCCTTGAGGGCGTCGGTGACGTCGATGCGCTGGACGCGCGCGTGCGCGAAGGGGCTGCGCACGAAGGCGGCATGGAAGAGCCCGGCGTGGGGCATGTCGTCCACGAAGTTGCCGTGGCCCGTGATCAGCCTCGGGTCCTCGCGGCGGTGGATGCGCGCGCCGATCATGGTCGTGACCGCCATCTCGCCTACCTCCCCGCCGCGGCGGCGGTGCCCTCGGCGCGGCCGGCACCGGCGGCGCCCATCTCGCGGGCGGCCGTGCGCACCGCCTTGATGATGTTGACGTAGCCGGTGCACCTGCAGAGATTCCCCTCCAGGCCCTTGCGGATCTCGTCGTCGCTGGGGTCGGGGTTCTGCTGGAGGAGGTACACGGCGGCCATGATGAAGCCCGGGGTGCAGTAGCCGCACTGGAGCGCGTGCTCGTTCCAGAAGGCCTCCTGGACGGGGTGCAGCCGGTCCCCGTCCGCGAGCCCTTCGATGGTCTGGATGTCGGTACCCTCGGCCTGGACCGCGAAGAGCGTGCAGGACTTCACGGCCTTGCCGTCGAGGAGGATCGTGCAGGCGCCGCACTGGCTGGTGTCGCAGCCGATGTGGGTCCCCGTCAGTCCGAGGCCGTCACGGAGATGGTGCACCAGGAGCAGTCTCGGCTCGACCTCGTGCTCGGTCCGCGACCCGTTGACGGTGAGCGCTACCTTACGCTTCATGGGCGGCCTCCTCAAGCGGGTAAGGGGCGGACTGGCTGGGCGCCCGGCGGCGGGCTTGATCCGCGTCAGAACCTACCACTTCCAGATGGCTCGCTAGGATCGTGAATACAAGGGGCGGAGCATGAACATCGAGAACGCTTTCGAAGTCGGGGCGGCGCCCGAGCGCGTCTACTCCTTCCTGCTCGACGTCAACCGGGTCGTGGGCTGCGTGCCCGGCGCCGAGCTGGCCGAGATCGTCGACCCCACCACTTTCAAGGGCCGCGTGAAGATCAAGGTGGGCCCCGTCACCGTGGCTTACAACGGCACCGCGAAGATCGCCTCCCGCGACGACCTCGCCCGCTCCGCCACGCTCGAGGCCGAGGGCCGGGAGACGACCGGGCCCGGGTCCGCGCGCGCCACCGCCCAGATGCGCGTGGCACCCTCCGGCTCGGGGGGGGGCTCCTCGGTCACCATCAGCACCGAGTACCAGGTCGCCGGGCGCGTGGCCCAGTTCGGCCGGGGCGTCATGGAGGACGTCTCCCGCCGCCTCGTGGGCCAGATGGCCGCGTGCATCAAAGAGCACCTGGAGGCCGAGGGCGCGGAGCCCACCCCCGCGCCCCCCGCCGGGGAAACCTCAATGGGCGGGGCGCCTCCGCCCGGGGCCGCTCCCGGCGGTGAGGTCTCCGTGACGCCCGGCCCGAGCTCCGCCTCCCCCACCCCGGCGGCCGCGGCCCCAGCCCCCCAGCCCACGGCCGCCCCTGTCAACGCCCTCTCCCTCATGCTCTCGATCCTCTGGGACCGGCTGCGAGGGCTCTTCGGGGGTTCTCGCCGCTCGTGAACGCCGGCGAGGCCCGGGGCCGGGCCCGGGAGCTCGCCCACCTCCACGCCTTCATCTGCCTCACCGACGAGGAAGGGCCGGGGCCGGCGGTGGCCGTCAAGGACCTCGTCGACGTGAAAGGCATCCCCACCACCGCAGGCGGGGCCCAGCTGCCGCTCGGGCCCGCCGCCCAGGACGCCGCCGTCGTCCGGCGCCTCCGCGGCCAGGGCTGCGTCATGGTCGGCAAGACCAACCTGCACGAGTTCGCCTACGGGGTCTCGGGGGAGAACTCCATACACGGCGACATGCTCAACCCCCGCGACCCCGCCCGCGTGGCGGGCGGCTCCTCCGGCGGCTCCGCCATCGCGGCCGCCACCGGCATGTGCGACTGGGCCATCGGGACCGACACGGGCGGATCGATCAGGATCCCGGCCGCTCTCTGCGGGGTGGTCGGCATCAAGCCCGGCTACGGACTGATCGAACTCGACGGCGTCTTCCCTCTCGCGCGGAGCCTGGACACGCTGGGGCCCCTGGCCCCTGACCTGACCACGGCCGCGCGTGCGCTGGAGCTGATGTCGGGACGCACCGGCTACGCGCCCGGGGAGGCCGTCCCCGCGGGCGGGCTCAACCTGGCCGTGCCGGCGGGATGGGCGAGCGGGCTCGACACCGAGACCGAGGCGGCCTGGCGTCTGATCTCGGAGGGCCTCCCCGAGGTCCCGTTCCCGGCCCGCGACTGGATGAGCGCCGTGAGCAACGGGATCATGCTCCCGGAGGCCTCGTGGCGGCACCGCCAGTGGCTGGAGCGCTCCCCCGAGCGGTACGGGGAGAAGGCCATCGTGGACCGCCTCAGAGCGGGTCTCACGATCACGGCCCCCGATTACATCGAAGCCCTGGCCGAGAGAGAGCGTGTGAAGGCCGCGGCCGAGGCCGCCATGGCGAGCTGGGACGCCCTCCTCCTCCCCGCCACGGCCGTGGTGGCGCCCCCGCCGGGCGCGCCCCACACGCGAGAGCCGCTGGCCCGCTTCACGCGGGCCTTCAACGCGAGCGGGCAGCCGGTCGTGTGCCTACCGGCCCCGGCGGCGGGACTGCCCGTCGGCATCCAGGTCGTCGGGCACCTGGGCGACGAGGCCGGCGTGATCCGGGTGGCGCGCTCCCTAGAGGCGGCCTGGCTGGCCCTCGCGCCAGGCGCCTGACCCGGCCCGGAGCGGGGACCGAGCCCGAGCGCCCAGTCGCACGCGCCCCGGCCGCGGGGCGCCGTCCCGGGATGGCTTTGGCTCCGCCGGCT
>JBOHUY010000014.1:0-2397 GCA_050735015.1 Candidatus Dormibacterales bacterium
CGCCGGGCGCGCGCTCCGCTGCCTCAACCCCCTCAATGACGACATGGACGCCCTCAGGACCACCCTGGTCCCCTCGCTCTTGGAGGTGGCCCTCAAAAACCGCAGCCACGGGCGCCGGGTGGGGCTCTTCGAGTGGGCGCACATCTACCTGGCGCGCGACGAGGGCGGGCTCCCGGAGGAGCCTGTCACCCTCGCCGCCGTGGTCGCCACCGGCCCCGACCCGGAGGAGGGCAGGAGGGCGATCCTCTTCCTCAAGTCCGTGGCCGCCGCCGTCTCAGAGGCGCTGGGCACGCCCGCGCCCCGATACGTCGAGGCCGCCGCCCCCCTCTTCCACCCGGGCCGGTGCGCGGCCGTGTCGATCGAGAGCAGCAAGATCGGGCACGTCGGAGAGTTGCACCCTGCGGTGATGGAGACCATGGACCTCGCCGGCAGGGCGGCAGCCCTCGAGGTCGATCTCGACGCCCTGCTGGCGGCCTCCAGGCCGCAGCGAGCCCGGCCACTGCCCAGGTTCCCGGCCGCGGAGCGTGACCTCTCCGTGTCGGTCCCGGTGGCCGCCACCGCCGCCGCCCTGCTGGCCGCCATCGAGGCCGAGGGGGGCGAGATGCTCGAGAGGGCGATGGCCTTCGACGAGTACCACGGCAGCCAGGCCGGGGAGGGCATGAAGAGCCTCGCCTTCGCGCTGACCTTCCGGAGCCCCGTCGGCACCCTCACGGACGCCGACGTGGCGGGCACCGTGTCCCGCATCACCGCCCGTCTCGAAAGGGAGCACGGGGCCCAGGTCCGGAGGTAGGCGTCCTTGCTGAGCTGGATCGACGTGGCGGTCGTGGTCCTGGTCGTGGGCTACACGGTCCTCGGGATGCGGCAGGGCGTCATCCGCCGCCTCGCCGGCCTGGTGGCCGTCTACGTCGGCTTCGCCGCCGCCACCTTCGTCTCGCCCCTGGCCGGGAGCGTCATCCAGCAGGGCTTCCCGGGCCTCGCCTACACCGACGCCCGCGTCTACACGTACCTCGCCCTCTTCGCCCTCATCACGGCCGCCTGCGAGGGCCTCGCCCTCGCCTACCGCCACCAGATCGAGATCAGCTTCGTGGCCCTCGACCGGGCCAGCGGAGTCGTGGCCGGACTCGGCACGGCGCTGCTCGCGGTGGCGGCGGTCATCCTCCTCCTGGACGGGGCCGCCAACCCCGCCGTCGGCAACCGGGACGTCATGCAGATCCACCTGCGGCAAGCCGTCACCAGCGCCCGCCTGGGGGGGGCCGACGAAAAGCTGCTGGGAGGTCCCGCCTCCGCCTTCTTCTACCCCGTGTACCCGCACGACCCCCAGTCGTACTTCGAGCTGGCGCCCGCCACGAGCTGAGCCCGGGCGCGCCCGGGAGGGGGGAGGGGTCGGCTAGCATCTGAGCTCGCATGCCCTCCGAGCTCTGGGCCTGGCTCGCCGACCGCGCCGTCGAGATCCACGTCGGGCCCCACCTCCAAGAGCGCCTCCAGCGCGGCGACAGGCTGCGCGTCAAGTTCGGGATGGACCCCACGGCGCCCGACCTGCACGTCGGCCACCTGGTCTGCCTGGACGTCCTCCGGCGCTTCCAGGAGGACGGGCACCTGGCCGTCCTCATCGTGGGGGACTTCACCGCCCTGATCGGGGACCCCAGCGGGCGGTCGGAGGCGCGCCCGGTCCTCTCCGCGGCCGAGGTGGAGGCCAACGCCCGCACCTACTTCGACCAGGTCATGCGCGTCCTCGACCCGGCCCTGTCCGAGGTTCGGGGCAACGGGGAGTGGTCCTTCCCCATGGGCGCCGCCGACGTCCTCAGGCTGATGGGCCGGGCCACGCTCCAGCAGGTCCTCCAGCGCGAGGACTTCAGCCAGCGGCTACGTTCGGGCTCGGCCATCGGCGCCCACGAGATCCTCTACCCGCTCATGCAGGGCTACGACTCCGTCGCCGTGTCGGCGGACGTCGAGATCGGGGGCACCGACCAGCTCTTCAACCTCCTCTTCGCGCGCGAGGTGCAGCGCGCCTACGGCCAGGAGCCCCAGGACGTGCTCGTCTTCCCTCTCCTGGAAGGGTTGGACGGGGTCCAGAAGATGAGCAAATCGCTCGGCAACCAGATCGGCATCTCCGAGCCGCCGGCCGAGGTCTACGGCAAGGCCATGTCGGTGCCCGACCGGCTCACCGAGCGCTACCTGAGGCTGGTCTCGGGCGCCGCCCCGGGGAAGGTCGAGGGCGCGCTCGGTCTGCCCCCCCGCGACGCCAAGGCGGCCATGGCCCGCTGGCTCGTCCGCCGCCTGCACGGCGAGGAGGCGGCGGCCGCGGCCGAGGAGGACTTCGAACTGCGGTTCCGGCGCCGCGAGCTCCCTGCCGAGGCGGGCGAGGTGGCGGTCGCGCGGGGGACCACGGCGACGGGG
>JBOHUY010000015.1:0-2151 GCA_050735015.1 Candidatus Dormibacterales bacterium
CTCCTGGAGCGGGCTGCCGCCCGCGCCGGCGCCCTGATCGCGATCGCGCGGCCGGGCTCGCCCGGCCTGGGGGCACGCGCTTGAGCGGCGAGACCCCCAGCGACGCCGAGCTCGTGCGGGCCTACCGGGAGGGCGACGTGCACGCCTTCGAGGAGCTCCACAAGCGCTACGTGGGCTCCATCTACCGCCTCGTGCGGCGCAAGCTGGGCGACGGCCTTCTGGCCGAGGACATCGCCCAGGAGACGTTCCTCAAGTCGCTCCGCACGATGGACAAGGTGGACGAGTCCTTCAACTTCGGGGGCTGGATCCACACGGTCGCCCGCAACCTCTGCCTGGACGAGCTCCGCCGCCGCCAGCGCGACCCCCGCGCCGACGACAACGGCGAGAAAGAGCTCATGGTCCGCCTGCCCGCCCCCGCCGCCGGGTCCGACCCCTCCATCGCCTACGAGAACACCGAGCTCAGACACCAGGTCTGGTCCGTCGCCCAGCGCCTGCCCGAGAAGTACCGCCTCGTCCTCACCCTCCGGGAGCTGCAGGGGCTGAGCTACCGGCAGATCGGAAAGACCATGAACATCAGCGAGTCGGCCGTGGAAACGCTTCTTTACAGGGCCCGGCTGCGGTTCAAGGAGGAGTTCCTGGCCGCGCAGGGGGGTCCGGTGCTGACCTGCGAGGAGGTCAGCCCCCTCCTGGCCCCCTACCTGGCCGGCAAGTTGCGCCGCTCCCAGGCCGAGTCGGTGCGTCAGCACCTGGCGGGCTGCGTGCGCTGCTCACGCAAGGTCGGGCCACGCAGGAGGAATCCGGCGGTGGCGTTAGCATCAGGCGAGGGCGAATGAGAGTTCAGGTCACCTTTTTCGACGACGAGCGCATGGAGGGGCTGGCCAAAGACCTCACCTTCGACGAGCTGGACTTCCTGCTCGACGTGGACGACACCTCCGGCATCGAGAACAACGAGACGGCCTGGATCCCGCTCTCGGCGGTCAAGGTCGTCGAGCTCCCCACCCAGGAGGAGCCGCCGGGCGAGGCCCCCCTCCGCAAGGTGGCCATCCGCTTCCTGGACGGGGAGGTCATCAGGGGGCACATCGACGGCGTCCTGGAAAGGCACCGCTACGGGCTCATCCTGCACCTCTACGGGGAGTCCTCCCAGGACCCCGCCCGCCGGCTGGGCATCCCCTTCTCGGCCGTGAAGGCGCTCTTCTACCTGAAGGAGTTCGACAGCCGGGGCGCCGACGCCGCCGGCATGCCCTCTGACGCCTACCTGGCACGGCGGACCATCGCCCCTCTCCTGGGCGTCCTGGAGGAGATGGACATGCTGAGCCGGCTCCACGAGGGCGGCGTGCTCAGCGACGACGAGTTTCAGGTCAAGCGCACCTCGGTCATGGAGCGCCTCTGAGGGCCTGAGGCCGCCCTCCTCCCGCCGCCGGGGCCCGCCCCGGGCGAGCGTAGAATCCATGGGTCATGGCGGAAGCTGACGGGAACGGCGTCCAGAAGGGCACTTTCACGGTCAAGTCAGGCCTCGCCGAGATGCTCAAGGGCGGGGTCATCATGGACGTGGTCACGCCCGACCAGGCCCGCATCGCCGAAGAGGCGGGGGCCTGCGCGGTCATGGCCCTGGAGCGTGTCCCGGCCGACATCCGCCGGGACGGAGGCGTGGCCCGGATGTCGGACCCGGCCCTGGTCAGGTCGATCAAGGCCGCCGTCACCATCCCCGTCATGGCCAAGTGCCGGATCGGGCACATCGTCGAGGCCCAGGTCCTGGAGGCCCTGGGCGTCGACTACATCGACGAGTCCGAGGTGCTGACGCCCGCCGACGAGGAGTACCACATCGACAAGCACGAGTTCAAGGTCCCCTTCGTCTGCGGCTGCCGCGACCTGGGCGAGGCGCTGCGCAGGATCGCCGAGGGGGCGGCCATGATCCGGACCAAGGGCGAGGCCGGGACCGGCAACGTGGTGGAGGCGGTCAGGCACATGCGGGCGGTGACCTCCGGGATCCGGCGCCTGGCCGGCATGAGCCGCGCCGAGCTGGTCGCGGAGGGCAAAAGGCTGGGCGCCCCGGTGGACCTGCTCGCGTCCTGCCAGCAACTGGGCCGGCTGCCGGTGGTGAACTTCTCGGCGGGGGGCATCGCGACGCCCGCGGACGCCGCGCTCATGATG
>JBOHUY010000016.1:0-4309 GCA_050735015.1 Candidatus Dormibacterales bacterium
CTCGCCGACGCCGGCGTGCTCGAGCGCCACCACGTGCGCGTGCTCGGCACCCCGCTCGAGGCGATCCGCGCCGCGGAGGACCGCGAGCTCTTCAAGCAGCTGCTCATCGGCATCGGCGAGCCGGTCCCCGAGTCGGCGACGGTCTCCTCACAGGCGGAGGCGCGGGCGGCGCGCGAGCGGATCGGCCTCCCCCTGGTGGTGCACCCCGCCTTCACCCTCGGTGGCACCGGCGGCGGCATCTGCGAGAGCGAGGCGCAGTACACCGAGACCGTCGCCGCCGGCCTCGCCGCGTCGCCGATCGGCCAGGTGCTCGTCGAGCGCTCGCTCGTCGGCTGGCGCGAGCTCGAGTACGAGGTGATGCGCGACGCCGCCGGCACCTGCATCACGGTCTGCAACATGGAGAACATCGACCCCATGGGGGTGCACACCGGCGACTCCATCGTGGTGGCGCCCTCCCAGACCCTCTCCGACCGCGACCACCAGATGCTGCGCTCGGCCGCCATCCGCATCATCAGGGCGCTCTCCATCGAGGGCGGCTGCAACGTGCAGTTCGCGCTCGACCCCGCCTCCAGCCGCTACTACGTGATCGAGGTCAACCCCCGGGTCAGCCGCTCCTCGGCCCTCGCCTCCAAGGCCACCGGCTACCCCATCGCGCGGGTGGCGGCCAAGGTCGCCGTGGGGCTGCGGCTGGACGAGGTCGTGAACCAGGTCACGGGGCGCACCGGCGCCGCCTTCGAGCCCGCCCTCGACTACTGCGTGGTCAAGATCCCGCGCTGGCCCTTCGACAAATTCCCGGCCGCCGACCGCGAGCTGGGCACGCAGATGAAGTCGACGGGCGAGGTCATGGCCATCGAGCGGACCTTCGAGGGGGCCCTGCTCAAGGCCCTGCGCGCCCTCGAGCAGCGCCCGCCCGAGAGCTCCGAGCTGGCCGACGCCAGGCTCCTGGAGGTGCCCTGCGACAGGCGGCTGGCGGCCGTCCTGGACAGCCTTCGGCGGGGGGTCGGCGTCCCCGAGCTGGCCAGGCGGACGCTCATCGACCCCTGGTTTTTGGAGAGGATGCGGGAGGCCGCCACCGCCGGCCCGGCCCCGGGCCCTTCCGCCTACAAGATGGTGGACACCTGCGCGGGCGAGTTCGAGGCCCGCACGCCCTACTTCTACTCCTGCCGGGGCGAGGAGGAGGACGAGGCCGACCCCCCGGCCCCCGGGACCTCGGCGCTCGTGGTCGGCTCCGGCCCCATCCGCATCGGCCAGGGCATCGAGTTCGACTACTGCTCGGTGCACGCCGCCGCCGCGCTCCGGGAGGCGGGCGTCAGGGCCGTCATGGTCAACTCCAACCCCGAGACCGTCTCCACCGACTTCGACACCTCCGACCGCCTCTACTTCGAGCCCCTGGACACGGCCGCGGTGGCGGAGGTGGCCCGCCACGAGGCCGTCCGAGGGGTCTTCGTCCAGTTCGGCGGCCAGACCTCGATCAACCTCGCCGAGCCGCTGGCCGCCAAGGGCGTGGCCATCCTCGGCAGCACCGTGGAGGCGATCGACCTGGCCGAGGACCGGCGCGCCCTGGCCCGGGAGCTGGAGTCGATGGGGATCCCCCAGCCGCCGGGAGCCGCCACCACCTCCGTGGAGGAGTCCTTGGAGATCGCGGCCCGCGTCGGCTACCCGGTCCTGGTGCGCCCCTCCTACGTGCTGGGGGGGAGGGCCATGGAGATCGTCAGGGGCCCCGAGGACCTGGAGCGATACATGGGCTGGGCGGTCTCCGCGCTGCCCCGGGGCACCGTCTTGGTGGACCGCTACCTGGAGGGGGTGGAGGTGGAGGTGGACGCCGTCAGCGACGGCGAGACGGTCGTCATCCCGGGCGTCATGCAGCACGTCGAGAGGGCGGGCGTGCACTCCGGGGACTCCTTCGCCGTCTACCCGGCCCTGGGGCTCGAGCCGGGCGAGCTCGAGCTCATCGTGGCCCACACCGTCAGCATCGCGAGGCGCCTCAGCCTGCGTGGCCTCGTCAACGTCCAGTACGTGGTCCACGAGGGCCGGGTGCACGTGCTGGAGGTGAACCCGAGGGCGTCGCGGACGGTCCCCTTCCTGAGCAAGGTGACGGGCGTGCCCATGGTCCGCCTGGCCGCGCGGGTCATGCTCGGCGAGAGCCTCTCCAAGATGGGCTGGGAGACGGGCGCTCTCCCCGCCGCCCCCTTGGTGGCCGTCAAGGCGCCCGTCTTCTCCATGAACAAGCTGGCCTCGGTCGACTCCTACCTGGGCCCCGAGATGAAGTCGACGGGCGAGGTCATGGGCGTCGACCGCGACCTCTCACGGGCCCTCCAGAAGGCCTTCCTGGCCGCCGGCGTGGACGTCCGCCGCTCGGGGGACCCGAGCCGGGCCCCGGCCGCGCTCCTCACCATCGCCGACCGCGACAAAGAGGACGTCGTCCCCGTCGCCGAGGGGCTCCGAGAGCTCGGCTTCGCGCTGGTGGCGACGGCGGGCACGGCCGCCGCCCTGCGCGGCTCGGGCCTGGCCCCGCGTGCGGTGGGCAAGATCGGGGAGGTGGGCGACACCGTCATGACCGCCATCGTGGGGGGCGAGGTCGACCTGGTCGTCAACACGATGTCGAACGTCTACTCCAAGTCGGCCACGGGCTCGGTCATCAGGGACGGCTTCGAGATCCGCCGCGCGGCCGTGGAGAGGAGGATCCCCTGCCTCACCTCCCTGGACACGGCGGCGGCGCTGGTGGAGTCGGCGGCGGCCGTCGATGGCGAGCTCGAGGTGCGCACGCTTACGGAGTGGAGGCGGGGCGCTGTACGAGTCTGAGGCGGCCCTCGTCGGGCGGCGCGAGGTGGCCCTCGAGACCTGGGTTCTGGGGCTCGAGGCCCCCCCGGTGGCGGCCGCCGCCCGCGCCGGGCAGTTCGTCAACATCGGGCTCCCGGGGGGCCCCCTGCTCCGCCGCCCCTTCTCGGTCTACAGGGCGGTGGAGGGGGTCATCGAGGTCCTGCTGAGGCCGGTCGTGGTGGGCACCCGCATGCTGGCGGGGATGGCGCCGGGCGCGCGCGTCAGGTGCCTGGGCCCCCTCGGGCGGGGCTTCCGGATCGACCCCCGGGGGGGGGCCGTGACCCTCCTCAGCGGGGGCCTGGGCGTCGCCCCCATGCCCCTGGCCGCTGCCGAGGCGGCCGCCCTCGGCCTGGAGGTGACCTGGGTCCACGGCGCCGCCAGCGCCGCCGGCCTCTGCCGCGAGTGGTGGGGGGACAAGGTCGCCTGGGCGACGCTGGACGGCACCCAGGGCGCCCTCGGGAGCGTCCTTGAGGCGGTCCCACCAGTGCCCCGGCAGCTCTTCGCCTGCGGCCCCAACGGGATGCTGGCGGCGGTGGCTGAGAGGTGGCCGTGGTCGCAGGTCGCGGTGGAGACGCACATGGGGTGCGGCACCGGCGTCTGCCTGGGCTGCGCTGTGCCCCGGACGGTGGGTGGGTACGACCGCGCCTGCACCGAGGGGCCCGTCTACCCGGCCGCCGAGGTGGACTGGGCCCGTCTGCCCGCCCCCTCCCGCCAGGAGCCGGCGGGGCTGGTTCTGTGACGACGGCGCCCGCCGTGGAGATGTCGGTGGAGGTGGGCGGGGTCGCCCTCAAGGGCCCGGTCATGGCCGCCTCGGGGACGTTCGGCTACGGCACGGAGGTGCCCCTCCTTGACAGGCGGGCCCTGGGTGGCATGGTCTCCAAGGGGGTCTTCCTGGCCCCCCGGGCGGGGACGCCCCCACACCGCATCGCGGAAACCCCCTCCGGCATGCTCAACGCCATCGGGCTCCAGGGCCCCGGGGTCGCGGCCCTGATCCAGGACTACGCGCCCCTCTGGGCGACCTGGGATCTGCCCGTGCTGGTCAACGTCAACGGGGAGTCGGCGGACGAGTACGGCGAGCTGGCCGCGCGCCTGGACGGGGTGCCGGGGGTGGCCGGCCTGGAGGTCAACATCTCCTGCCCCAACGTGGAGCAGGGGGGCATGTGGTTCGGCAACGACCCCCAAGCGGCGGCCGGGGTGACGCGGGCCGTCCGGCGCCGGACCCGGCTGCCCGTCTGGGTCAAGCTGACCCCGGCCGTGACGGACATCGGGGAGGTCGCGCGCGCCGTCGAGGCGGAGGGGGCGGACGCCCTCAGCGCCATCAACACCCTGGTCGGCATGAGCGTCGATCTTGAGACCATGCGACCCCGGCTCGCGCACGGCACGGGCGGCCTCTCCGGCCCCGCCATCCGCCCGATCGCGCTCCGGATGGTGTGGGAGGTTCGCAAGGCGCTCCCCAGCGTCCCGATCTTCGGGATGGGGGGAATCGAGC
>JBOHUY010000017.1:0-12143 GCA_050735015.1 Candidatus Dormibacterales bacterium
CGCCTGCCCGCCGTCGGCCGCGCCCCCGCCCGCGGCCCGGCCCGGACCAGGACCCGGTCGCTCACGCTGGGGCCCGGCGTGGGGCCGGACGTCCTCGTCAGCGACCCCAGCACGCCGTTCGTCTACAGCGAGACCGCCGCCGCGGCCGACCCCGCCAACCCGGCCTCCCTCTTCGCGGGCTCGAACGTCATCTACCCGCAACTGCAGGACTACATGGCCGCTTCCTCCAGCGGCGACGCGGGCGCCACCTGGACCCCCCACCGGGGGCCGCCCGGGCACCTCGCCTACACCTCGGACCCGAGCGCGGTATACGACGCCACCGGCGGCAGCCTCTACTACTCCTACATCGGCATCGACGCCCAGGCCGTCAACACCGACCTCGAGCTGGGCACCTCGCACGACGGGGGCACCACCTGGACCTCGGTCGTCGACCCCGGGGCGGTCTGCCCGGACAAGCCGCTGATGGCCGTCGACGACGTGCCCGGCGGCGACTTCCCGGGGCGCGTCTACGTCGCCTACGATCAGAACCTGGCCCCCAGGGGGGGGCGCTGTCCGGCCTCGGCCGCGGACCAGCCGGTGTTCCTCGACTACACGGACGACGGGGGCCAGACCTGGACCAGCCGGGTCGTCTACGACAACCCCACCCACACCGGCGCGGGCATCGGCGCCTTCCCGGTGGTGGCGCCCGACCACGACGTCTACGTGGCCTGGGACGACTACGGCGACTCCGACACGGGAGAGGTCGTCATCGCCCGCTCGACCGACTACGGCCAGCACTTCTCGAGCCCCGCCGTCATCGCCCCCACCTCCGCGGGCTTCGGCGTGGCCCTCCCGGGCTACGCGGTCGACGCCGGGCAGGGCATCCGGACGGTCGGTCCCATGCCGGCCCTGGCCGTCGACCCCACCAGCGGCGTCCTCTACGCCGCCTGGGCCGACACCTCCGCCACCAGTCCTCGCATGCACATCTACCTCTCCAGCTCGACAGACGGGGGCGCCACGTGGTCGAAGCCGGCGCGGATCGACACCGGCAACCCCAACGACGGCTGGCAGCCGGCGCTGGCGGTGGACGGCGGCGACGGACGGTCGCCCCACGCCGTCACGCTGGCCTGGTACGACCGCCGCGACGACCCCGGCAACCGGCTCTACCGCGTCTACTACGCGCAGTCGCTGGACGGGGGCAGGAGCTTCTCGCCCGAGGAAGCGGTCTCGGACGTCCAGTCCGACCCCACCCTGGACGTGAACGGCACCGGCGACTACATGGAGATGGCCGACGCCGCGGGCGTCGCGCACCCCGTCTGGTCGGACACCAGGAACGGGCGCAACCAGATCTTCACAGCTGCGGTGACCGAGTCGCAGGTCCCGGCCGCCAGCCCCCCCGACCACCGCGTCTACCTCGCCGAGGGCACCACGCGGCCGGGGTTCCAGGAGTACCTAACGCTCGAGAACCCGACCGGAAAGTCGGTGCCGGCGACCATCGCCTACGAGTTCTCGGAGGGCTCCCCGGCCCTTCAGGAGCCCCCCGTGACGCTGGCCCCGCACAGCCGCTTCACCGAGAACGTGAACAGCGACGTGGGACCGGGGCGGGACGTGTCGACCATCGTCGACTCACCCAGCCCCGACCTCCTCGTCGAGCGCCCCATCTACTTCGACGCCTGCATCCTGGGCACCTGCGTCAGCGGGGGTGACGACGCCAAGGGCGCGCAGCCCGCCTACTCGTGGGACTTCGCCGAGGGCACCACGCGGCCCGGCTTCCAGGAGTTCCTGACGTTTCTCAACCCGGATCCGGCGGCCGTCGCGGCCACGGTTCGCTGGGGCTACGGCCCGGGGCAGACGGGGCCTGCCAGCACGGGGGTCCAGCTGCAGCCGGGGCGGACCACGCTGACGGTGGCCGGGCTGGTGGGAGCGGGCAAGGACGTCTCCGCGGCGGTCACGGCCGCGGCTCCCATCGTCGTCGAGCGGCCCATCTACTTCCGGGCCTGCGTGCCCGTCTGCATGAGCGGCGGCGACGACGCCCCCGGAGCCCAGCCGCAGGCGACCTGGGACTTCGCCGAAGGCACCACCAGGCCCGGTTTCGACGAGTACCTGACCGTCCTCAACACGGGGGCGTCCACCGAGCAGGTGACCGCCTCCTACTTCTTCAGCCAGGGCCAGTCTCTCTTCAGGCAGGTGGGCGTGCCCGCCGGGGGCCGGGTCACGATCCTGGTCAACGGCGTGGCCGGCAACGGCCGCGACGTCTCCGTGCAGGTCGTGCAGCAGACCCCCTTCGCCGAGCCCGCCGCCATCGTGGTCGAGCGTCCCATGTACTTCAACGCCTGCGTGGGACCGGGCGTCTGCGCCGCCGGCGGGGACGTCGTCGCGGGGGCGGCCTCAGACTGGCCCCAGTGGGGGTTCGCGGAGGGGACGACCCGGCCCGGCTTCACCGAGTACCTGACCCTCGAGAACCCCGGCTTCACGGACGCCCTTGTGGACGTCAAGTACCTCACGAGCCAGGGTTCCACCATCACCGCGGCCCCGGTCCTGGTCCCCGCCGGGGGGCGCGCCACCATCCGCGCCGGCGACGGCGTCCCCGCCGGTCTGGACGTGTCCGCGGTCCTCGGCGTCGACGCCAGGACGCCCGGGGCCGAGGTGGTGGCCGAGAGGCCCTTGTACTTCTCCACCTGCGCGGTGGGGGTGTGCGCGGACGGGGGCAGCGACGCCGTCGGCTTCCCCCTCTACCCCGGCTGAGAGGCGCCGACGGGGGCTCCAGACCCCTCCGGCGTGCGGCCCCGCCCTCAGCCCCGGATGTCCATGTAGTGGATCTCCGAGCGCCGGAAGAGGCGGGAGCCCTTCCCGCGCAGGAGCCCCGCCGTGGCCGCCCGGGCCCGCTCCATCATCTCCTGCAGGCGCCCGGTGCTGGCCACGCGGTCGGCGTCGACGGGCGTGATCGGGCAGAGGACGGTCATGCGGGCGCGGTGCCGGAGCCGTTCGAAGTCGCTGAGCATGCTGTGGTGGAGGCTCAGCTGGAGGGTGCGCCCGATCACCTCGGCCCAGGTCGAGGGCGGTTCGGTCAGCTCGGCCCCCGCCATCAGCCCGATCGCCAGCACCTCCCGAGCCCCCTCCTCGAAAGCCGAGGAGATGGGCGTGTTCTCCACCACGCCGCCGTCCAGGTAGTCGCGGCCGTCGATGTGCACGGCCGGGTACACGCCCGGAATCGCCGTGGAGGCGAGCAGGGCGGGGGCCAGGGGGCCCTCCCGGAGGATGACCGGACGCCCCGCCGAGAGGTCCGTGGCCAGGACCAGGAGCGGAACCCGGAGGTCTTTGAACGAGGTCGCCCCCGTCATGCGCGAGGTGCGGTCGATGAGCCGGCGGATGGGCGTCGAGGGGAGCAGGCTGAGCCGGCCCCGGAGGCGGGAGACGAGCACCCGCCTGCGCTGGACCTTGAAGACGTCGCGGGCGAGGTCCGAGAGCCATATCTGGCGGAGCATCTCGGCTCCCGCCAGGGAGGGGTAGGAGGCGAGGGCGGCCCCGTTGAGGGACCCCACGCTGGCCCCCACGATGCGCGCCGGCGGCTCCACCCCGGCCTCGAAGAGCGCCAGCAGCACACCCGCCTGGGCCGCCCCCCGAGCGCCCCCGCCGCCCAGCACCCAGGTCCGCGCCACGCCGTCAGAGGCCCGGCCAGCGGGCCCCGAGCCCCCTCCTCACGCCCCTACGTGCCCTCCTCCCAGGAGGCGAGGTAGCGCTCCTGCGCCTCGGTCAGGACGTCGATGGAGACCTCCATGGCCGCCAGCTTGAGCCGCGCCACCTCGGCGTCGATCTCGGGGGGGACGTCGTGCACGCGCGTCTCGAGGCCGCCCTCGTGCAGGGTCATGTACTCGGCGCTCAGGGCCTGGTTGGCGAAGCTCATGTCCATGACTGCGGCGGGATGGCCCTCGGCCGCCGCCAGGTTGATGAGGCGGCCCTCGGCGAGCACGTGGAGCCGGCGCCCGTCTCCCATCCGGTACTCCTGGACCATGGGCCGGACCTGGGTCACCGAGGAGGCGAGGGCGTCCAGGGCCACCAGGTTGATCTCGGAGTTGAAGTGGCCCGAGTTGGCCATGATGGCCCCGTCCCGCATGGCCTCGAAGTGGGGACCGTCGAGGACGTTGACGTCCCCCGTGACCGTCACGAAGATGTCCCCCGCCCCGGCCGCCTCCTCCATGGGCATGACCCGGAACCCGTCCATGACCGCCTCCAGGGCCCTCAGCGGGTCGACCTCGGTCACGACCACGTCCGCCCCCATCCCGCGGGCCCGGCTGGCGAGGCCCCGGCCGCACCATCCGTAGCCGGCGATGACGAAGGTCTTCCCCGCCAGCAGCACGTTGGTGGCCCGGATGATCCCGTCCAGCGTGCTCTGGCCGGTCCCGTACCGGTTGTCGAACATGTGCTTGGTCATGGCCTCGTTGACGGCCACGATCGGGTACTTGAGGACGCCGTTCGCTGCCATCGCGCGCAGCCGCACGACGCCCGTCGTGGTCTCCTCGGTCCCCCCCATGACGCCGTCCAGGAGCCCGGTGCGGTCGCGGTGGAGCATGGTCACGAGGTCGGCGCCGTCGTCCATGGTCAGGTGAGGACGGTGGGCCAACGCCGCCTCGATGTGGGCGTAGTAGGTCTGGTTGTCCTCGCCCTTGACGGCGTAGGTGCGGATACGGTGCTCTTTGACCAGGGCGGCCGCCACGGCGTCGTTGGTCGAAAGCGGGTTGGAGGCGCAGAGCGCCACCTCCGCGCCCCCGGCCGTGAGCGTGATCATCAGGTTCGCGGTCTCGCTGGTGACGTGCAGGCAGGCGGCGATCCGGCGGCCGGCCAGGGGCCGCTCCTTCGCGAAGCGCTCCCTGATCCTCAGCAGCACGGGCATCTCACGGGCGGCCCAGTCGATCAGGTCTTCCCCCTGGCGGGCCAGCTCCAGGTCCCGGACGTCGTGCCCTCCGGCGGTCATCTTCATCTCTTCAGTCTCCTTGGAAGCTGAGCACGGAGCGGACTTCGCGCCCCTCCAGCAGGCGGCGGCCGCCGAGGTCGGCCAGCTCGACGAGGAAGCCGAGTCCGGCCACCTCCCCGCCCAGTGCCTCGACGAGCTCCACGGCGGCGGCCGCCGTGCCCCCGGTTGCCATGAGGTCGTCAACGATGAGGACGCGCTGGCCGCGGGCGACGGCGTCGTCGTGGATGTAGAGGACGTCGCTTCGGTACTCCAGCGTGTAGCGGGCGCTGTGGGTCGGTCGGGGCAGGTGGCCCTCCTTGCGGACGGGGGCGAAGCCCGCGCCCAGCATGGTGGCCAGGGGGGCGCCGAAGATGAAGCCGCGCGCCTCCACCGACGCCACCAGGTCCACGTCCCGGCCGCGCCAGGGCTCGGCCATCCGCTCCAGCGCCTCCCGGAAGGCGCGCGCGTTCCCGAGCAGGGGCGTGATGTCCCGGAAGAGGATGCCCTTGACCGGGAAGTCGGGGACGGCCGCTATGTGCTCGGCCAGGTCCAAGCCCTCGTCCCGCCTCATACGGCCAGCCTGAAGTATTCGAGGGTGCGGGCGAGGCCCTCTCGGAGCCCGATGCGCGGCTCCCATCCCAGCATCCCCCGCGCCCTCTCGATGTCCGGCCGCCGGCGCCTGGGATCGTCCTCGGGCAGTGGCCGGAACTCGATCGAGCTCGAGGATCCGGCCAGGGCCACGATGGTCCGGGCCAGCTCCAGGACGGTGGCCTCGACCGGGTTGCCGAGGTTGTAGGGGCCGTGGTCGCCGCGCTCGAAGGCGGCCAGGATCCCGTCCACGAGGTCGTCGACGTAGGTGAGGCTGCGCGTCTGCGCGCCGTCGCCGTAGACGGTCAGGGGCTCGCCCTTGAGCGCCTGGGACATGAAGTTGGGGACCACCCGGCCGTCGTCCACGCGCATGCGCGGCCCGTGCGTGTTGAAGATCCTGACGATGCGGGTGTCCACCCCCCGCGCCCGGCGGTAGGCCATGGTGAAGGCCTCCGCGCAACGCTTGGACTCGTCGTAGCAGCCCCGGACGCCGACCGGGTTCACGTTGCCCCGGTAGGTCTCGGGCTGGGGGTGGACGAGGGGGTCGCCGTAGACCTCGGAGGTGGAGGCGAGGAGGAAGCTGGCGCCTTTCTCGAGCGCCAGGCCGAGCATGTTGTGGGTGCCGAGAGTGCCCACCTTCACGATCTCGACGGGAAGAAGGGGGAAGTCCACGGGGGACGCCGGCGAGGCGAGGTGCATGACGCCCTCGACGGGGCCCTCGACCCGGACCGGCTCGGAGACGTCCTGCTCGATGAGCCGAAGGCCCGGGCCGGCCAGGTGGTCGAGGTTGGAGCGGGCGCCCGTGACGAGGTTGTCGAGGACGACCACCTCGTGGCCGGAGCCCAAGAGCCTCTCGACGAGGTGGGAGCCGATGAACCCGGCCCCCCCGGAGACCACGAAGCGGCTAATTGCGGCCTATCCCCCGGTAGACGAAGCCGAGCTCGCGCATGAGACCGGGGTCGTAGAGGTTGCGGCCGTCCACCAGGACGGGCCGGCGCATGCCCCGCCGCAGCCGCTGCATGTCCAGCTGCTTGAACTCGTTCCACTCCGTCACGATGACGACGGCGTCGGCGCCCCGGGCGGCCGCGTAGGCGTCGCGCCGGTACTCGACCTGGGGTAGGACCTCCTTCGCCCTGGGCATGGCGGCAGGGTCGTAGGCGCGCACGGCGGCGCCCCTCGAGAGCAGCTCCCGCGCGATGTCCAGGCTGGGGGCCTCCCGGAGGTCGTCGGTGTTGGGCTTGAAGGCGAGCCCCAAGAGCCCGACGGCCTGGCCGCGAAGGGTGCCCAGGCACTCCCTCAGCTTCTCGACCGCCAGCAGGCGCTGGTCGCGGTTGATCTCCATGACCGCGTGCAGGAGCTCTGGGTGGTAGTCAAAGCGCTCCCCGATGGCGGCCAGGGCGCGCACGTCCTTGGGGAAGCAGGAACCCCCGTAGCCGATGCCGGCGTCCAGGAAGTGGGGGCCGATGCGGCGGTCGAGGCCCATGCCCTCGGCCACGACCTTGACGTCGGCGTCCACCCGCTCCGAGATGCGGGCGATCTCGTTGATGAAGGAGATGCGGGTGGCCAGAAAGGCGTTGGAGGCGTACTTGATCATCTCCGCCGTGTAGAGGCTCGTGATCATGACCCTCGCCTGCAGGGGCTGGTAGAGCCTGGCCACGCGCTCCGCCGCCTCGCGGCTGTGGGCCCCGATCACGACCCGGTCGGGATGCATGAAGTCCAGGAGCGCCGAGCCCTCCCGCAAGAACTCGGGGTTGGAGACGACCTCGAACGGGAAGCGGCCGTTGTGTCGCCTCACCATCTCGGTCACCATGTCGCCCGTCCCGATCGGGACCGTGGACTTGTTGATGATCACGAGGGGGCCCTGCATGGCCTGCGCGATGGACGCGGCCGCGCCCTCGACCGCGCTCACGTCGGCCTCGCCGCCCTCGCCCTCGGGGGTGGCGACGGCGATGAACGCGTACTCCGCTTCCGAGAGGGCGTCGGCGTAGGAGGTCGTGAAGGTGAGCCGGCCCGCGCGTGCGTTCCGCTCCACCACCTCCTGGAGACCCGGCTCGTAGAAGGTCAGGCGGTGCCGGCGCAGGCGCCTCACCTTTTCCTCGTCCACGTCCACGACCCCGACCGCGTTGCCGAGGTCGGCCAGGCAGGCGGCGGTGGTCAGGCCTACGTAGCCGGCGCCGATGACGGCGACCCTGCTCAAACCTCTGGGATTATCTCAGCACGTCCCGATATGCCGCGATGGTCGCCCTCGCCGCCGCCTGCCACGTGAACGAGGCCGCCCGCTCGAGGCCCGACCGCGCCGCCTCCGCCCGCCGCCCCGGCTCGCCGAAGAGGGCCGCCTCGCGGCCCAGCGCCTCGGCGTCGCCGTCGGTGACCAGGACGCCCGCCTCGCCCATGACCTCGGGCAGGCTGGAGTTCCGGTAGGCGACCACCGGGCACCCGCAGGCCATGGCCTGGAGCACGGGCAGGCCGAACCCCTCGTAGCGGCTCGCGAAGACAAGGCAGGTGGCGGCTGAGTAGAGGTCGGCCAGGTCCTCCTCCTCGACGTACCCGAGCGAGAGGGCGCCCTCCATCCGGCGGGGGGCCTGCGCGCCCGGGTCCCCGACTGTGACCAAAGAGGCCTCGAGGCCCGCGCGCCGCGCCGCCCGCCAGGCCTGGAGCAGCCCGGCCGGGTCCTTGCGCCTGTCGAGGGCGCCCACGGAGAGCAGGTAGGGGGCCTCCACCCGCCAGCGGGCGGCCACCCGGCCGGCCGCACCCTCGGCGGCCCGGAACACGGGCTCCACGCCCTCGTGCACGATCCGTATCCGCTCCCTCGCCACCCGGCCCAGCCGCACCGCGTCCTCGGCCGTCGCCCCGGAGACGGCCAGGACCATGTCGGCGCGCGGCAGCAGCCGGCGCCCCGGCCAGCGGCGCAGGCGCTCTCCGGACATGCCCCCACCGCCCCACGCCCAGGGGATGAGGTCGTGGAGGGTCACCACCAGGGGGCAGGGGGAGCGGCCCGGAAGGCTCAGCGTCACGGCGTGGTAGGCGTCGGGCCGGATGCGCGCCAGGTCCGAGCCCAGGGCGACCGCGTCCTCGTACGCGGCCAGCCTGCCCCGGTACCTGCGCCGGACGCGGTGGACCTTCGACACGGCCGGCAGCGCGGGGTCGGGCAGGCCGCCATCCAGGAGCAGCGAAAGCCTCTCGCCGAAGCCCTCGGCGACCATGGCCTCGATCAGGCCCCGCGTGTAGGCTCCGATGCCGCGAAGCCGGTCCGGGCCCTGCAGGGGGCGGGCGTCGAGGAGGACCCGGGCGCGCTCGGACGGGTCGTCGTCGATCACTTAAGAAAGACCCCATCCCCTGACCTTCCCTCAGGAAGGAATGACACCGAGCGGGCGGCACCCGCTCGGTCCAGGCGGTGCTGATGTCGGCGGCCGTCGACGTTCAGATCCACCCACCGCTGGCGAGCTCGCGGGTTTGACGCGGCACCGGCGTCAGGCATAGAGTTGCCCAGCACCCGCCCCCACCACATGCCCCAGCCCAGGTTCCCCCAGCCCCGCCGCCTCCTCGCCTGCGCCGCCGCCGCGGCCGGGCTCACTCTCCTGGCCGCCCCGGCCCGGGCGCAGGCCGCGGGCGCGCCCGCCTCGCAGGACCTCGCCACCCATCCGCGAATCATGCAGGAGGTGGCGGCCCAGGTCGCCCACGCCCCCCTCGCCCGCTCCGCCCCCGCCCGCTCGGCGGCGCCCGCGGGGGGCGGGGCCGTAGCGCGGGCGCCGGTGGGGGCCGGGCCCAAGCGGCAGGTCTACGGCTTCGCGCTCGCCTCCAGCCTCGGGGACGCCACCTACGGCTATCCGAGCTGGAACTACGGGGCCCTCAGCACGGCCGCCTTCTTCGGCCTCGACGTGAGCAGCCTCGGGCACTTCGTGAACGACTCCGGCTGGCAGACCTGGAACTCCGGCACCACCTCCGCGTTCGTGGGCTTCGCGCACTCACGCGGCACCAAGGTCGACGTCACCATCGTGCTCCAGGACTTCTCCTCCAACCAGCAGGGCAACCCGGGCATGTGCCCGGGGCTCGTGAACGCGGGCGCCACCGTCAACGACGTGGTCTCCGAGGTGCGCGCCAAGGGGGTGGACGGGGTCAACGTCGACTACGAGGGGCTCAACGCCGGCTGCGGCAACGGGGCCACCACGAGGTCCATGTTCGTGGGCTTCGTGAAGGCGCTCCGCGCCGCCCTGGGCCCGGGGCCCGACCTTGTGGTCGACACCTACGGGAGCTCCGCCGCCGACCCCTCCGGCTTCTTTGACATCCCCTCTCTCACCCCCTACGTCTCGGCCTTCTTCGTGATGGCCTACGACATGGACTACAGCAACTGGAGCGGCCCTCCCCTCTACTGCAACTCACCCTGCATGAACCCGGTCGCCCCGCTCACCACCTACCACTACAACGACACCTCCATCGCGGCCCAGTACAGCTCGGCGGCGGGGGCCGGAAAGGTCCTGCTGGGGGTCCCCTACTACGGCCGCACCGACTGCGTCGGCGCCCCCTACCCGAACTGGTACCCGACCAAGACGCCCGACCAGGTCTCCCCCACCTACCTGGACTCCATCTCGACGCCCGGCACCCCCGGGGTCTCCTCCTACAAGAACTCCCGAGACACGAGAGACGCCGCCGGCCAGGAGCCCTGGTCGACATGGCAGTCCAGCACGTACGGCTGCACTCGTGAGTCCTACTGGGACGACACCGTCTCGCTGGGCCGCAAGTACGACCTCGTCAACCACGACCAGCTGGCGGGCGTGGGGATCTGGGCGCTCAACTTCGGGGGCGGCGACCCCGGGCTGTGGACAGCGCTCGTGGGACACTTCACGAACCTGCCGGGAGCCCCCGGGGGGGTGGCCGCCGACGGCGGGGACGGGCAGGCGACCGTGAGCTGGACGCCCCCCACCGTGGACACCGGGGGCCCCGTCACCTCCTACACGATCACCTCCTCTGCGGGCACCAGCATGACCGTGGCGGGCGGGGTCCACGGAGCCCTCTTCACGGGCCTCACGGACGGCACCGCCTACACCTTCACCGTCTTCGCGACCAACTCCAGCGGGGACGGGCCCCTCTCCTCGGCCTCCAACTCGGTGACGCCCTCGACGGCGCCCCGCCACCGGGGCTACTTCGCCGAGGGCACCACCCGCCCCGGCTTCCAGGAGTACCTGACAGTCCTCAACCAGGGCGCGGGCGCGACGGCGACCGTCACCTACCTCTTCGCCGACGGCACACCGGCCGCGTTCCAGGCCCTGGTGCTGCCCGCCCACTCGCGCACGACGGTCGACGTCAACCGTGTCATGGGCCCCGGCCGTGACGTTTCCGCCTTCGTCGACTCCGCCTCCGCGACGCTCCTCGCCGAGCGCCCTCTCTACTTCGACGCCTGCCCGGCCGCTTTCTGCGTGAACGGGGGCGACGTGGCCGGGGAGGCGCAGCCGGCCACGAGCTGGGACTTCGCCGAGGGCACCACCCGCCCCGGCTTCCAGGAGTACCTGACGGTGGCCGACCCCGGGCCCGTCTCCGCGGGCCTCACCGTCCGCTACCTCTTCCCGGGCGGCGCCACCTTGAGCAGGTCCTACTCGGTCGTGCCCTACAGCCGGCTGACGGTGGACGTGAACCGTGAGGTCGGGGCCGGCCGCGACGTCTCGATCGAGCTGTCGAGCTCGGTGCCGGTGGTGGCGGAACGGCCCGTGTACTTCAGGACCTGCGCCGTGGGCGCCTGCGTCGACGGCGGTGACGTGGCCTCGGGAGGGCAGCCCGGCAGCGCCTGGCAGTTCGCGGAGGGCACCACCCGCCCGGGCTTCCAAGAGTACCTCACGGTCCTCAACCCCGCCTCGCAGCCGGCCTCGGTGACGCTGCGCTACTTCTACGCCCCCGGGCAGAGCGGCCCCCCGCAGCAGACCTTCTCGGTCCCCCCCGGCCGCTTCACCGTCCACGTCAACGCCTCGGCCGGCACCGGCAAGGACGTCGCCATCTCGCTGACCAGCTCGGTGCCGGTGGTGGCGGAGCGGCCCATGTACTTCAGGACCTGCGCCGTGGGGCTCTGCGCCGACGGGGGCACCGACGCGCCCGGGTCGCCCGAGGCCCTCAGCTGGGACTTCGCCGAAGGCTACACGGGACCCGGGTTCGCCGAGTACCTGTCGCTGCTCAACCCGGGCTCACAGGCGGTCTCGGCCACCATCGTCTACGTGTACTCGGACGGCTCCACCCGCAGCCTCCAGAGCTGGGTGGGCGCGGGCTCGCGCCTGACCGTCAACGTCGACGCCACGGCGGGAGCCGGGCGCGAGGTGTCCGCGCTGGTGACCGCCACGGCGCCCATCGTGGCCGAGCGCCCCATCTACTTCGACGCCTGCTTCGGGCTCTTCTGCGCCAACGGCGGCACCGACGCCGCCGGCGCCACCTCGCTCCCGTGAGGGGACTGCAAGGGAACCCCCCGGGCCTCCGTTAACCCTGTCGCAGGGGACGGACCGGCTCGCCACCGGCCACCCAACAACTCACCAGCCTCGGGGGTCCTCACCGTGCCGCGAATGCGCAGCGCCCGCCGGTTCGCCGCCGCCCTCCAGTGCGCCGCCCTCGCCGCGGCGGCCCTCGCCGCCGCCGGCACGGGGGCCGC
>JBOHUY010000018.1:0-5327 GCA_050735015.1 Candidatus Dormibacterales bacterium
GATCTGAAGAGGTCTTCTCAGGCCTCTTACATCATGTCGGGCGGCATGCCCGGAGCCGACTTCTTGTCCTCCGGGATCTCGGTCACGACCGCCTCGGTGGTGAGCACCATGGCCGCGATCGAAGCCGCGTTCTGCAGCGCCGACCGGGTCACCTTGGCGGGGTCGACGATCCCGCTCGCGAACATGTCCACGAACTTGTCGTTGAAAGCGTCGTAGCCGTGCCCGACTTTGGCCTTGCGGACCTCCTCGATGATGACCGAGCCCTCCTTGCCGGCGTTGTTCGAGATCTGCCGGAGGGGCTCCTCCAGGGCCTTGCGCACGATGGCGACCCCGGTCGCGGTGTCGCCCTCCGCACCGAGGTTCTTGGCGAGCTTCTTCTGGGCGTTGAGCAGCACGGTGCCTCCGCCGGCGACGATGCCCTCCTCCACGGCCGCCTTGGTGGCCGAGAGGGCGTCCTCGATGCGGTGCTTCTTCTCCTTCTGCTCGACTTCGGTGGCGGCGCCGACCTTGATCACGGCCACGCCCCCCGAGAGCTTGGCCAGCCGCTCCTGGAGCTTCTCACTGTCGAAGTCGGAGGTGGTCTCCTCGATCTGCGCCTTGATGGCCTTGATGCGCCCCTGGATGGCGTCGGCGGAGCCGGCTCCCTCCACGATGGTGGTGTCGTCCTTGTTGACGGTCACGCGCCGGGCCTTGCCCAGCTGCTCGATCTTGGTCTGGTCGAGCTTGAGGCCGAGGTCCTCGGAGATGACCTGCCCGCCGGTCAGGATGGCCATGTCCTCCAGCATCGCCTTGCGGCGGTCGCCGAAGCCGGGGGCCTTGACGCCCACGGCAGTGAAGGTCCCGCGCAGCTTGTTCACGATCAGGGTCGCGAGCGCCTCGCCGTCGATGTCCTCGGCGACGACCAGCAGCGGCCGGCCCTGCTGCACGACCCGCTCCAGCACCGGCAGGAGGTCTTGGATGGCGGAGATTTTGCGGTCCGTGACGAGCACAAAGGGCTCCTCCAGGACGGCCTCCATGCGGTCGGGGTTGGTGACCATGTAGGGCGACAGGTAGCCGCGGTCGAACTGCATGCCCTCGACCACCTCGAGTTCGGTGCCGATGCCCTGCGAGTCCTCGACGGTGATGACGCCGTCCTTGCCCACCTTGTCCATGGCGTCCGCGATCAGGTTCCCGATGGCCTCGTCCTGGGAGCTGATGGCGGCCACGTGGGCGACATCGTCGTGGCCCTTGACGGGAACCGCGAGGCTCTTGATCTCTTCCACGACCGCGCTGACGGCCTTCTCGATGCCGGCCTTGAGCTGCATGGGGTTGGCGCCCGCGGCCACGTTGCGGAAGCCCTCCGTGATCATGGTCTGGGCCAGGATGGTGGCGGTCGTGGTGCCGTCCCCGGCCACGTCGTTGGTCTTGGTCGCCACCTCGCGCAGCAGCTGCGCGCCGGTGTTCTCCCAGGGGTCCTTGAGATCGATCTCCCGCACGATGGTGACGCCGTCGTTGGTCACCGTGGGGGCGCCGAACTTCTTCTCCAGGACCACGTTGCGGCCCTTGGGGCCGAGCGTGATCCTGACCGACTGCGCGACCACGTCGATGCCGCGCTTCAGCCCCTGTCGGGCGTCTACGTCGAAAGCGACTGCCTTAGGCATTTCGTGTCTGGCCTCCTCGCGCTCGCGCGCTGATCACTTCTTCTTGCCTTTGCCGTTCTGCATCACGGCCAGGACGTCCTTCTCCGAGATGATCAGGTACTCCACGTCCTCGACCTTGAAGTCGTTGCCCGCGTACTTGGCGTAGAGCACGCGGTCCCCGACCTTGAGCTCCATGGGGACCTTGGTCCCGTTGTCGAGCAGCCTGCCCGTGCCCACGGCCTCCACGATGCCCTCCTGGGGCTTCTCCTTGGCGGTGTCCGGGAGCACGATCCCGCTCTTGGTCTTCTCTTCCTTCTCGACCGGCTTCACCACTACCCGGTCGCCCAGCGGCCTGAGGTTCATCGTTTTCCTCCTGATCGGATCAGGGCGCACGGCCCCACCCACGCTTGGCACTCTGGCCCCGCGAGTGCTTAGCACTCGGCCAGGACGACTGCCAATTCTACCCCCCGCGCCGGGGGGATTTCAACTCTACCCGGCGCCCTGCCGGATGATCTCCCGGGCCGCCGCCGCCTGCTCGGTCGGGACCAGAACGCGGCTGTCCGCGGCCGCCCCCGGGAAGTAGGTGCCGCTGTCGCTGAGGACACGGGCGTCGATGCCCGCCGCCTCCAGGGCGGCGCCGGCCAGGTCCGCCTCCAGCTTGGTCCCCTCGAGGACCACCTCCCAGCCGTTCACCAGGCCAGCGACGCCTCCGCGCGCGGGGGGGCGTGGACGCCGGCGCGGGCCTGGTGATGGCCCGCCGCCGCGATCATGGCCGCATTGTCGGTGCAGAGCGAGGGGGGCGGCATGGTGAGCCGTGCCCGGCCCGCCACCACCTCCTCGGCGCGCAGCCTCAAAAGGGTGTTGGAGGCGACCCCCCCGCAGACCACCACCTCGGGCGCCGGCCGCTCGGCAAGCGCCTGGTCGAGCTTTCGCAGGAGGGACTCGACGACGGAGGCCTCGAAGGCCGCGGCGAGGTCGGCGCGGTCGCCCTCGCCGAGGTCCGGGCCGAGGTCGCGGAGCCTGTAGAGAAGGGCCGTCTTGAGCCCGCTGAAGCTGTACTCGAGGCCCGGCAGCGAGGGCACGGGCAGCCGCTGCCGGGAGGCGTCCCCCGAGCGGGCCAGGCGGTCGAGCGCGGGGCCCCCCGGGTAGCCCAGCCCGAGCATGCGGGCGGCCTTGTCGAAGGCCTCGCCGGCGGCGTCGTCGCGTGTGCGCCCTGCGACCTCGAAGTGCCCGTGGGCGGGCATGTGGACGAGGTCAGAGTGGGCCCCGCTGGCGACCAGGGCGAGAAGGGGCGGCTCCAGGTCGGGGCGGACCAGCATGGCCGCGTAGACGTGGCCCCAGAGGTGGTTGACGGGCACCAGCGGCAGGCGCCAGGCGTCGCGCAGGCCCTCCGCCACGCCCACCCCGACCAGAAGGCAGCCGATCAGGCCCGGCCCCCGCGTGACGGCGAGGCCATCGAGGTCCGAGGGCGCCACCCGGGCCCGCTCGAGGGCACTCTCCACGAGGCGGGGCAGCCGCTCCAGGTGGTCGCGCGCGGCCATCTCGGGCACCACCCCACCGAAGGCCGAGTGGAGCGCCTCCTGAGAGTGGACGAGGTTGGAGAGGACGCGCCGGCCGTCCTCGACCACCGCCGCCGAGGTCTCATCGCAGCTCGACTCGATGCCGAGCGTGAGGGCCGCCTTACGCCTCCTCAGCGGCCGGGCGGGCCGGCGTCGCGGCGCAGCCCCGCCACCTCGGCCCCGATGCGCTCCAGGTTGGCCTCGAATGCACGCCGGAAGCGGGGCGAGTAGATGGAGTCCGACCACATGACGATGGCGTCCTCCCCGTTGTCGGTGTAGTAGCCGCGGCGCCGGCCGATGACCTTGAAGCCGAACGCCTCGTACATGCGCATGGCGACATCGTTGGTGACCCTCACCTCCAGCGTCACCCACTTGGCGCCCAGGTCGTAGCCGGCCTGCACGAGGCCGGCGAACACGATCCGGCCGTAGCCCCGGTGCTGCTGGTCGTGGCGGACTCCGATCGTCGTCACGTGGGCCTCGTCGTACATTCGCCACATGCCCCCGTACCCGACGATCTCCCCGGGGGCCGCGCCCGTGGCGCCTTCGGGGTCCTCGCGGGTGAGGACCATGTAGTGGGCGGTGTTGCGCGAACTCAGCTCGCGGTAGTAAGCGTTGCGAGGCCAGGGCGTGCTGAAGATCTCCCGCTCGATCTCCTGCACCGTGGGCACGTCCGACTCGCGCATGGGCTGGATCGCGAGCCGCTCTCGAATCTGGACCATCAGCTATGCCGCCTGTCGGGTGGGCCGGCGCCGGGGGCGAGGGCGCCGAACGTCTGCAGGTACCTCGGCCTCAACGTATCATAGCCGCCCTCCGCCGCCTTCCCGGCCACCTCCCAGGCCGCCTCGGCGAAGGGCCTCAACTCGTCGCCCGCCAGCAGCCGGACGCCCGCCTCCCGCAGGGCCGCGACCGTGGCCTCCCGCAGCCAGCCCGCGGCCGGGAGGCCGCGGGGGAGGTCGGCGGGGACGCCCAGGCGGTCCTCGCCGCCCGGGCACCGGTAGTAGAGGCGGCCCCGGCCCGCCTCGGAGACGCCCACGGCGGGCTCGCGCGCGCGGGCGGCGGCCAGCTCCAAGGTGGCGAGGCCGCTGACGCCCACGCCCGCCCCCATGGCCAGGCCGGCGGCGTAGGAGAGCCCCGTCCTGAGCCCGGTGAAGGAGCCGGGGCCGGTCGCGACCGCGATCCTGGTCAAAGAGTCAAGGCCGCCCAGCGAGCGCACCAGGGCGGGCAGGTCGAGCCCGGGACCGGAGGGCACGACCGCCTCGGCGGCGGGGCGGCCCGAGGGGTCGATGACGGCCACCGCCGACATCGCCGAGGAGGTGTCGATCACAAGGACCAACGCGGGGGCCCCTCCCGGATCTCGATGCGGCGCCGCCTCTCGGCCAGGGGCTCGATGGCGACCATGCCCACGCCGTGCCCGAGCGCCCCCGGCAGCCGGTCGCCCCACTCGACGGCCGCCACGCCCGCCTCCAAGACCTCCTCGAGCCCCAGGTCGCCCAGCTCCACCGAGGCCAGCAGGCGGTACAGATCCACGTGGGCGAGGGTCACCCGGCCCGGGTACACCCGCACCAGCTGGAATGTGGGGCTGGCGACCTGCGCCTCCGAGCCGAGGCCGCGGGCGAGCCCGCGCACGAAGGTCGTCTTGCCCGCGCCCAGGGGCCCGGCCAGGAGCACCATGTCACCGGCCAGCAGCCGCCCGGCCAGCCGCTCGGCCGCCGCCTCCGTCTCTTCCGGCGCCTCGGTCACCAGCTCCCGGCGGCTCACCTGAAGTGCTCGTGGCCGCGGCGGGGGAGCGCCACCTCCCGGCCCCGGGCGTCGAGGACGGCGACGGCCGGCGAGGCCGTCATCTCGCCCACCACGGTGAGCCCGCACTCGAGCTCGGCAGCGGCCGCCTCCACGAGCTCGCGCGGGCCCGCGCAGACGAGCTCGGTCTCCTCACCGCTTGCGACGGCGTCCTCCGCCCCCACCCCCTCGGCCCGGGGCACCGCCTCCAGGTCGATGCGGCAGCCCGCGCCCGAGGCGGCCGCGAACTTCTCCATCTCCCGCACGAGGCCGTCGCTGACGTCCCCCGCGGCCAGCCCCCGGGCGGCGAGCGCCATGCCCTCGGCGATTCGGGGCACCGGCCGCCTGAGCGCGACCTCCCACTCCGCAAAGG
>JBOHUY010000019.1:0-11022 GCA_050735015.1 Candidatus Dormibacterales bacterium
CCACTGGCAGGCGCGTGAGCCGGTGGCCGGTGGCCCGCGCGATGGCGTTGGCGACGGCGGCCGGGGGCGGCACGGCGGGCGGCTCGCCGACCCCCTTGGCCCCCTGCGGCCCGTGCGGCGAGGGCACCTCGACGAGGCCGACCTCGATCTCCGGCACCTGGTCGATGCTGGGCAGCGCGTAGGCGAGGAAGCTGCCCGTCAAGAGGGTGCCGGCGTCGTCGTGGAGGATCTCCTCGCCCAGGGCCCGGCCCAGGCCCTGGACCACACCGCCGTGGACCTGGGCCTCGACCTCGGGAGGGTTGAGGGCGCGACCCACGTCCTGGACGGCGGCGTACCTGGTCAACCGGTAGGCGCCCGTCTCGGCGTCCACCTGGACCCGGGCCAGGTGCACCGTGAACATGGGTGACTGCGCGGTGACGGCGGCCCGACCCTGCCCCTGGACGGGCAGGTAACGGCTCCCGAACTGGGCGGCCAGGCCGGCCAGGTGCCCCACCTCGAGCGAGCGCCCGACGACGCCCCGGACGCCCACGGCGCCGTCCTGGACGACGAGGTCGGCGACGTCCGCCTCCAGCTCCTCGGCGGCGATCTCCAGGACCTGCCGGCGGGCCTCGCGGGCGGCCTGTTCTACGGCCGGCCCGACCGTGTACACGATCTTGCTTCCCCCCGCCATGCCCGCGTAGGGGGAGCTGGCGCTGTCGCCCCTCTCGACGTGGACCTGCTCCAGCCGGGTGCCGAAGGCCTCGGCCGCGATCATGGCCAGCGTGGTGTCGGTGCCGCTGATGTCCTGGGAGCCGATCTGGAGCGTGAGGGTGCCGTCGGGTTCCACCTTGCAGGTCGCCACGGCCGGCTCGCGCCCCCCGCCCCAACCCCCGGCCGCCACACCCACGCCCTCGCCGGGGCCGAGGGGGTCTGTGTAGACGGGGTGCCGGGCGGCCGCCTGCAGGCATTCGACGAAGCCGATCCGGGGCCAGAGGGTGCCGTCCGGCCGGGCGTCCCCCTCCCGGCTGGCGTTGGCCAGGCGGAGCTCGAGGGGGTCCAGACCGAGCTCGGCCGAGATCTCGTCCAGGGCCGACTCCAGCGCGAAGAAGAGCTGCGGGGTGCCGGGCGCCCGGTAGGCGCCCCGGGGGGTCTTGTGGGTGGCCACGTCGTAGCCGACCAGGTCCCAGTTGGGCACCCGGTAGGCGCCGCCCAGCATGGCGCAGGCGAAGCCGGCCAGGGGCATGGCGGTGGCGCCGTGGTCAAGGGTCAGGCGGGCCCACATGGCGGTCAGGCGGCCGCCCGCGTCCGCGCCCAGCCGCAGGTCCACCACCGCGCCCGGGCCGGGGCGGCCCACCAAGAACTCCTCGGCCCGGGTGAGCGCGATCTGGACGGCTCTCTTGACGCGCCGGCAGAGGAGCACCGCGAGAGGCTCCAGGAGGCAGATCTTGCCCCCGAACCCGCCTCCCACCGACATGGGCTGGATGCGGAACCGGCTGTGGGGCTCGCCCAGCGTCTTGGCGATGGTCTCCCGGCAGAGGAAGACGCCCTGGGTCGAGGTCCAGACCGTCACCGTGCCGTCGGGCTCGGGCCGGGCCGCGCTCACGTGCGTCTCGATGAAGCCCTGGTGCACGGAGGGGACCTCGTACCTCCGGTTCACGACCACGCGCGAGGCCTTGAGCGCGCCGTGGGCGTCGCCGTGCTCAAAGCGCGCCATGCCGTGCACATTGCGGGGCTTCTCCTCCTCCGCCTCCCCGCCCACGCCGGCGGTGCCGTGCGCGCCGGCGTCCTCGAAGACCGACTCCGGCGCGTCGAGGACCAGGGGGGCGCCATCCTTCATGGCCTCGAAGGGGTCCACCGCGGCGGGCAGGGCCTCGTAGTAGACCTCCAGCAGCGCAGCCGCGTCGGCGGCGGCCTGCTCGGTCTCGGCCACCACCGCCGCCACCGGCTGGCCAGCGTAGAAGACCGTCTCGCGGGCGAGCGGGAGGTCAGGGCCGGGGACGTTGAGGGCCGGCAGGTCCGCCCCCGTCACCACCGCCAGGACGCCCGGCACCGCCTCCGCCGCGGCTCGCTCCACGCCCGTGATGCGTGCGTGGGGGTGCGGGCTCAGGACGAGCCTGACCGGGGCCGCCCCCGCGTCCAGGTCGGCGGTGAAGCGCTGCCCGCCGGTGACCTTGGCCCGGCCCTCGATCCGCCGCTGGGGCGTGCCCAGGAGGGCGGAGTGCCCGGTCCTTTCCACGCCCGCCCCCGTCAGGGCCGGGTCCGGCCGGTGGAACTGTCGAGGGGGTGCAGTTCGACCACCAGCCGCTCGTCGAAGGGGTACGTCGTGTAGATGTCCGGGTCGCCTTCCGTGACGACCAGGTTGTGCTCCAGCCGCACGCCCCCGGTTCCGGGCTTGCCGGCGTAGGGCTCGAGGTTGAACTGCATGCCCGGCCTCAGCTCCAGGGGGTCGTCCTTGGACTCAGGGCTGAAGTAGGGCGGCTCCCAGGGCGCCATCCCGGAGCCGTGTCCGAGGGAGTCCAGGACGTAGGGTGCGGCCGCCTCGAAGACGTCGGCGGTGGTGTTGCCGGGGCGGGCCGCGGCGCAGGCGCTCCAGACCGCGTCATAGCACTTCTGGTGCAGGTCGCGCTGCTCCTCGGTGGGCCTGATGTCGCCACAGACCCAGGTCCTGGTCAGGTCCCCCCAGTAGCCGTTAAAGCATCCCCCGATGTCGATGATGACGAGGTCGCCGGTGCGGATGACGCGGTCGGAGGTGAAGCGCCGGTAGGGCGCCGTGTAGGGGCCCGAGCAGACGATGTTCGAGCACTGCGTCCACTCACTGCCCATGGCCGTCATGCGCTCCCAGGCCGCCGCCAGCACCTCGCACTCGCGCACGCCCGGCCTCAGCATCTCGAGGGCGGCGTCCATGCCCGCCTCGGTGATGGAGTTGGCGGCCTTGAGGCAGGCGATCTCGTCGGCCGTCTTGATGATCTTGGCCTCACAGAGGACTCGGTAGCCGTCGACGAAGCGGCTCCGGGGGAAGACCTCCTTGACGTGGGCCTCCACGGTCGGGCTCCAGAGGTCGACCCCGATGGTCTTGCCGTCGAGGTCGCCCATCAGCCCCCGCAGCTGCTCCGCCCACTTCCGTATGCCGACCTCCTCGCGGAAGTTGGCGCGGGGCTGGAGGTTCTCCACGGGCAGCCAGGGCATCCGGCTCCGGCAGTGCTCGAAGTCCATCGTGAAGAGGACGGGGTCGCCCTCCGGGGCGAGCACGGTGGTGGCGTTCCCCAGCAGGGGTGTCGGCCCCAGGTGGTGGCGGTACCCGGTCAGGTAGCGGGCGTCCTCGGTCCGGAAGACGAAGAGCAGGTCCGCCTCAGAGGCGGCCAGGGCGGCCTGGGCCTTGCGGAGCCGCTCCCGGCGCATGCGATCGAAGTCGATGCGCTGCTCCCAGTCCACCCCGATGAGGCCGACGTCGACCATGTTCCTAACCTCCAATCAGCCCCCCACGCCAGGTCCGCCGAGCTCCCGGGAACAGGGAGATATCTTATATGGCGATCAGATCTGGAGCGCCCGGCGGCCGTCGCCGGTCCCGGCTGAGGGCTCGGTCAGGAGCGAGGCCCGGATGGTGCTGAAGGCCCGCGTCAGGTGGTGGCGCATGAGCTCGCCCGCCCGCGAGGCCTCCCCCCTCTCGCAGGCGCGCAGGATGAGGCGGTGCTCGTTCGCGCGCTGGTCCAGCTCCCCCTTGAGGCGCGTCGAGATCCTCTGGTAACGCTCGCTGGTCAGCCACAAGAGCTCGATGAAGCGCAGCAGCTTGGGGGAGTCGCAGCGCGAGTAGATCCCGAAGTGGAAGGCGGAGTGGTAGCGCCGGTGCGCGGCCCACTGGCTGCGCTCGAAGGCGACCTCGAGGCGGTCCAGGTCCCGGGCCAGCTGCTGGATGGTCTCGCTCTTGATCCTGGGCACGGCCAGCTGGACGGCGACCGGCTCTAAGAGCAGGCGCAGCCTGTAGGTCTCCTCCAGGTCGGCCACGGTCACGTGGGAGACGGTGTACCCGCGGTGGCGCAGCGGCACCACGAGGCCCTCGGCGGCCAGGATCCGAAGCGCCTCGCGGATGGGGATGGGGCTCATCTTGAGCTTGGCCGAGGCGCCCTCTAGGTTGACCCGCTCGCCCGCCGCCAGGTCGCCCGCCACGATGTCACGGCGAAGGCGTTCGGCGGCCAGGTCGACGAGCGTCTTGGGGCTGGAGGCGCGGGCCACCGTGCGCGCTACCACGGCGCCTCTTTCCGGCTGGATTCCCCCAACGTGATGGGGACTATTCTAGGGTGCCCGCCGGGAGCCCTCGGGGGGCCTTTTCGGCGCCGCCTGGGTATGGCCCGCGCGTTCCGCGCTTGCCCGCAGGCGGCCCTTTCTGGAAGGGGGTCCGGCGGCACGATGCGAGCTCTGGTTGCGACACGGCACGGCGGCGCCGAGGTGCTTCAGCTGCGGGAGGACTGGCCCTCGCCCGTCCCGGGCCCCGACCAGGTCTCTATCAAGGTCACCTCCGCGGGGGTCAACTTCGCGGACGTTAACGCCGTCCGGGGCACCTATCCCTCGCCGCCGCCGCCCTTCATCCCCGGCCTGGAGGTGGCCGGGATCGAGCGGGAGACAGGGCGGCCGGTGGTCGCCCAGGTGCCCTTCGGCGGTTTCGCCGAGGAGGCGGTGGCCCCCAGGAGCCTGGTCTTCGACGCCGGGCGGCTGGACCTGTTGGAGGCGGGCGGCTACGCCCTTGTCACCCTCACCTGCTTTCTCGCACTCGCCCACGTCGCGCGCCTCCAGAAGGGGGAGAGCCTTCTCGTGCTGGCCGCGGCCGGCGGCGTCGGCTCGACGGCCATCCAGGTCGCGCGCGCCCTGGGGGCGGGCACCATCGTGGGGGTCGCCTCCACCCCCGAGAAAGGAGCCCACGCTCTCGCGCAGGGCGCAGACGTGGCCCTCGGCTACGAGGACGACTTCCCGGCCGCGGACGTCGTCCTCGACGGCGTGGGCGGGGACGCGTTCCTCAAGGCCTACCACGCCACAGGCGTCTTTGGACGCATGATCCTCCTGGGGGCGAGCTCGGGCCGGCCCCCGGAGCTCCCCGACTTCCGGACCCTCCGCGACAAGTCCGTGGCCGTCATGCCCTTCAGCTTCGGGGCGCTCCGCAGAGAGCGCCCGGACCTCACCGCCAAGCTGGCCCCGGAAGGCTTCCGGCTCCTGCACGAGGGGCTCGTGAAGCCCCCCGTCGGCCGCCGCTATCCCCTTGCCGAAGGCGGCGCCGCCCTCCGGGCGCTGGCCGCCCGGGAGACCGTCGGCAAGCTCGTCCTGGTCCCCTGAGCCGGGCGCGACCGGAGCTCAGAGCCGGAGCCGCGAGAGCCGGTCCAGGGCCTCCTCCAGGCGCGCGTCGGGCACGGTCACGGAGAGGCGGCAGTAGCCCTCGCCGTGCTCTCCGAAGCCGACTCCGGGGGTGATGTTGACGGCCGCCTCGTCGAGGACCCTGGCAGCGAAACCGATGGAGTCGTAGCCGGCCGGCACCGGCACCCACTGGTAGAGGGCCGCGCGGGGGGCCTGGACCTCCAGGCCCAGCGAGCGCAGGGTCTCGGCCACCTTGAGGTGACGGCGGTGGAACACCTCGCAGGCGGCCCTGGTCTCGGCCTCGCCGCCGCGAAGGGCCTCCACGGCCGCCCGCTGGACGGGCAGGAAGATGCCCGAGTCGAGGTTGGTCTTGAGGCGGGCTATGAGTCCCACCAGACTCGGGTTGCCGCACACCCAGCCCAGGCGCCAGCCCGTCATGTTGAAGGTCTTGGAGACGGAGTGGAACTCGAGCCCCACCTCCCGGGCACCCTCCACCTGGAGCAGGCTGGGCGCCCTGTAGTCCCCGAAGCAGATCTCGGAGTAGGGGGCGTCGTGGCAGAGCACGATCTCGTGCTCCCGGCAATAGTCGACGGCCCTCCGGAAGAACTCCAGATCCGCGGTCGCCGAAGTGGGGTTGTTGGGGTAGTTGAGCCACATGACCCGTGCCCCCCTGGCCGTGTCCGCTGGGATGGCGTCGAGGTCGGGCAGCCACCCTCTCCCCGGCTCGAGCGGCATGGCCCGGGGCTCCCCACCGGCGAGGATGGCCGAGGTCGCGTAGGGCGGATAGCCGGGGTCCGGGACCAAGACCACACCACCGGGGTCGACCAGGGCCAGGGGCGCGTGCACGATGCCCTCTTTGGAGCCCAGGGTGGGCAGGATCTCGGTCTCGGGGTCGAGCGCGACCCCGAAGCGCGCCGCATACCAGCCCGCGATGGCCTGCCGGAGCTCCAGGAGGCCCGAGTAGGAGGGGTAGCGGTGGTTGACGGGGTCGGCCGCCGCCTTCTGGAGGACGCTCACGATGCGGCTCGGGGTGGGCAGGTCGGGGTCGCCGATGTCGAGGCCGATCACGTCCACCCCCGCCGCGCGCTTGGCGGAGACCTTCTTGTCGATCTCGGCGAAGAGGTAGGGCGGGATGCGCCGCATGCGCTCCACCGAGGGCGCGGCCGCGCGGCTCACGGCACCCGCGCCCCCGCCAGGCCGAGGAGGTCGCGGGCGCTCCCCCCCAGGACGGCCGCCCGGGCCTCCTCCTCGAGGCCGGCGGCGTCGACGAGGGCGAGGGGCTCGGTCAGCTCCATGGGGGCCGGGTGGTCGGTGCCCAGGACCACACGCCCCGCTCCCACCAGCTCCACCAGGTTGCGCAAGGAGCGGGCGGAGAAGGTGATGGTGTCGTAGTGGAAGCGGTCGAGGTAGGCGCTGGGGGGGCGCTCGAGGCCGCTGCCGACGGGGCCCAGGCCCCCCGGCCGCCGCGAGCCCTCCCAGCCCCGGTCGAGGCGCCCGATCACGGAAGGAAGGGCGCCGCCCCCGTGGGCCAGCAGCGGGCGCAGGCCGGGCAGCTCGTCGAGGAGCCCGGAGAGGATCAAGAGGGAGGCCGCGAGCGCCGTGGCGAAGGGGTTACCGAGGAGGTTTCCCAGCTGGTGGCGCGCGAGATCGCCCGTCGGCCGGGCCTCGAAGGGGTGCACCAGGACGGGCACCCGGAGCCGGGCGGCGGCCTCCCAGAAGGGGCGCAGCGCGGGCCCGTCGAGACTCACGCCGGGCGCCCCCGCGAGCACCTGCACGCCCCTTAGGCCCAGCTTGCCGACGGCGCGCTCGAGCTCGCGGGCGGCCGCCTCGGGGTCCTGGAGGGGGACGGTGGCGAGGGCCAGGAAGCGCTCGGGGTCGCCCTCCACGGCCGCCGCCAGGCCGTCGTTGACGAGGCCGGCGACCTCGAGGCCGAGGGGCGCCGGCACCTCGTAGTACATCATGAAGGGGAAGCAGGAGAGGACCTGGACGTCGATCCCGGCGGCGTCCATGCGCGCCCGCCGGGCCGGGAGCGAGGTCGCCAGCGGGCCCATGGGGCGGCGGGCCGTGCCCTGGATCAGGAACGAGCGGTTCCCGCCCGCGTCCGTCACGATCTCGGTCGCCAGCCTCTCGCCGTGGCCCTCGACGAAGTCGATGAAGGTCGCCGGCACGAAGTGGTTGTGGACGTCTACGACCGCGCTTTGCAAGGTCACTAGAATGCGGCAGAACCGATGAGGCTTGCTCGAGTCCCCACTGCCGCGCTTGGCGTCAGGTAGCGCGGCGGAGGGCTCCGGCGAGGAGTCCGGGCGCGCCCGGCGGCCGGGCAGCGTGGCCCTCATCATGCTCTGCCAGAGCATGCAGTCGCTGGCCTACGGGGGGCTGGCGCTCTTCCTGCCCCTGGTGCGGCGGGACGTCGGACTGAGCTTCACCGAGGCCGGCTCGCTGGCGGCCGCCTCCGCCCTCGTGTACGCGTTCATGCAGATCCCGTCCGGGTACCTGGCCGACCGGCTGGGCGCCAAGCGCCTCTTCCTGGTCGGCCTGGCCGGGACCAACGTCCTCGCCTTCAGCCTTGCCCAGCTCCACAGCTACGTACCCATGGTCGTGAACCAGGCCCTCTCCGGCATCTTCAGGTCGCTCGTCTTCGCCCCCGGGCTCCTGCTCATCAGCGCGCTCTTCCCGCCCCACCGGCGCGCCACCGCCCTCGGCCTCTACGTGGCGGGCGGGTTCACGTCCAACATCTTCCTCAACACCCTGGGGCCGCTCCTGGTCGGCCCCCTGGGCTGGCGCCTCCTGTTCATGGCCTTCTCGGGGGGAGGCATGCTCCTGCTCGTCCTCTACGGGCGGCTGGGGGCGGCGGGGCCGGCGGGCTCCGGGCGCCTGCAGCCCAGCCTCAGGGCCAGCCTGGGACTATTCCGCCTCCGGCTCATGTGGGCCGTCGGGGGCATCCAGTACGTGCGGCTGGCGGTGGTCACGGGGCTCAACTTCTGGCTGCCCAGCCTCATCGTCGTGGACAAGGGCTATCCGCTCCAGGTGGCGGGGCTGGTGGTGGCCCTGGGCGCCGCGGTGACGGCGCCCGCCAACTTCCTCGGCGGCTACCTCTCCGACCGCCTCCGCAACCCGCTGCTGGTGATCGGAACCTCCCTGGCCGCGCTCTCGGCCACCACCTTCCTGCTCGTCCAGGTCCAGAACCTGGCCCTACTGATGCTGGTCGTGGCCGTCAACGGCATCTTCGTGCAGTTCTACTTCGGCCCCCTCTTCGCCTTCCCCATCCAGATGCTGGGGCCCCGCAGCGCGGGCGTGACGAGCGGGTTCGGGAACTTCTTCGCCAACCTGGGCGGCTTCACCTTCGCCTACGCGCTGGGGGCCGTCAAGGACGCTACCGGCTCCTTCTCAGGAGGCCTCTACGCGCTCTCCCTGCTCTGCCTGGTGGGCGTCGTCCTGACCCTCAGCCTGGCCCGGATGAAGCCGCTCGTCCCCGCCTGACGCCCCCGCCCGAGAGCTCAGACGGAGACCTTCGCGTGCCGGTCCGTGAAGTCGAGGATCCGCCGCCAGGCGTCCTCGCACGCGGCCGCGTGCTCGGCGAACGACCTGTCGAAGAAGCTGTGGGGCGCACCCTCGTAGGTGTGGGACTCCACCTCCGTCCCGGTCGCCCTGACCTTCTCTGCGAACTCCGAGAACTCCTCGGCGGGGGTGGATGCGTCCGCGCCCGCCAGCAGCATGAGAAGGGGCGCCTCCATCTTGGGAATCCAGGCCCCGACCCGGCTCATGGGGGAGCCGCCGTAGAAGCCCATGCAGCCGGCGAGGCCGTGTCCCTCCGCCGACTGCCGCCACGAGTTGGCGCCTCCGAAGCAGAATCCGACCGTGAAGAGGGCCGGGGGGGCGCCCCCGGCCGGCGTCCGCAGGTACTCGACGCAGGCGCGCACGTCGGCGGCGATGGTCTCCGGCCGCGTTTTTTCGAAGTGGCTTCTGAACTCGAAGGACCCGTCCCGGTTGCGGTCCTCGGCGGTGCGTCCGAAGTAGTCCATGGCGACCGCCTCGAAGCCCGCCTCGGCGAAGCGGTCGGCCAGCTCCCGGTAGAAGGCGTGCAGACCGCGCACGTCGGGCAGGATGACGACGCCGCGCCCGCTGGGGCGCCCGGCGCGGGCCCGGTAGGCCATGAAGGTGTTGCCATCGGCGGCGCTGAGGTCCATCTCCCCCTGGTCGGTGGCGGCGCCGCCCACGGGGGGGAGCGGCGGGCGCGAGTCGTCTGCGTGGCACATGTCAGGAGAGGGTAGCGCGGCCGCCGGCCGGGGACGGGCCCCCGCCCGCCTCCTCCGCCCTCGCCGCTCCCATACGATTGGTGCCCGTGAGACGGTCTCGGACCCCTCAAAGTCCCCCCCGGGCCGCCCCCCCGCGCGGCGCCCTCCGATGACGCACGAGGTGGGGATCGAGGGTGGGACCCTGATCACACCCCGCGGCCGCCGCCGCGCCAACGTCTACGCGGACGGGGGCCGCATCACCGCCGTCACCACCGAGCGGCGGCCCAGCCGCCACGCGCTCGACGCCGGCGGGCTCTTCGTCATGCCCGGCATGGTCGACGTCCACGTCCACTTCATGGACCCCTCCGCCACCGACCGCGAGGATTTCCCGGCGGGCAGCGCGGCGGCCGCCCGGGCCGGGGTGACCACGGTCGTCGAGCACTCGCACTCGGGGCCCGTGCGCACCCCCCAAGACCTCCGTCAGAAGGTCGACCACCTCTCGGGGCGCTCGCTGGTCGACTTCGGGCTGGCCGCCCACGCCTGGCCCGACGGCCCCTCGGTGGACCCCGTCTGGCGGGCGGGGGCGGCCTTCGTGAAGGCCTTCACCTGCACCACCCACGGGGTCCCCGGCCACGACCCCGCGCACCTGGAGGCGCTCTTCTCGGAAGTGGCCAAGGCGGGGGCCGTCTGCCTCGTCCACTGCGAGGAGGAGTCGCTCACGGCGGCCGCCGAGGCCCGCCTTCGGGCCGAGGGCAGAGAGGACGGCGGGGTCGTCTTCGAGTGGCGGAACCGGGAGGCCGAGCTCCTCGCCGCCACCGGCACCGCGCTCCTGGCGCGGGCGACGGGGGCGCACGTCGTGATCGCCCACGCCAGCCACGCCGAGGTGGTGGCGGCGGTGGGAAGGGTGCGGGCGGCGGGCGCCCGCCTGGGGGTCGAGACCTGCCCCCAGTACCTGGCGCTCCTGGAGTCCGAGGTACTGGACGAGGGCGCGCTGCGCAAGTTCACGCCCCCCGCCCGCGCCCGGGGTGAGAAGGACCTCGCCGAGATGTGGGCCACGCTCTCGGCGGGGGCGGTCGACTACGTTTCCAGCGACCACGCGCCCTCCACGAGGGAGCAGAAGGCGGCCGGCTCCATCTGGGACGTCCACTTCGGGCTGCCCGGCGTCGACACCACCTTCTCGGTTCTGCTGGACGGGGCGGCGCGCGGCCTGGTCAGCTACGAGAGGGTGGTGGAGGCGTACTCGGAGGCGCCCGCCCGCCTCTACGGCCTCAGGGGCAAGGGCCGCCTGGAGCCGGGGGCCGACGCCGACCTGGTGGTGGTCGACCCGGGCCGGGCCTGGACGGTCAGCGACGACGACGTCCTCTCCAAGGCCGGCTGGTCACCCTTCTCGGGCCGCACGCTGCGGGGCCGGGCGGTCGCCACCTACCTGCGTGGGATCCCCCTGGTCGAGGACGGCCGCGTCCTCGCC
>JBOHUY010000020.1:0-5396 GCA_050735015.1 Candidatus Dormibacterales bacterium
CCGCAGCCGCGGCCCCCTGCCCGCCGCCCGCCCCGCCGCCACGCCCGGCCGGGCCCACCTCGCGCCTCCCCCTCATGACGGTGGCCTCCGGACTGGACCAGCCCGACGACCTCCTCTTCCACGGGGGCGAGCTCCTGGTCGGCCTTCTGGGGTCGGGCACGGTAGCCGTCCTGAGGCTGGGCCTGGCCTCCTCTCGGCTTCCCTTCCACCTCGCCTCCCTGGAGGGGATGGCGTACGTCGGCTCCACGCTCTACGTGGCCGGCCAGGCGGGTGACGTGGTCGACGCCGTGACCCCCTCCGGGCTGAGGGCGGTGGTGCGCCTGCGGCCGGTCGCGGGCCAGGAGGGCGTGGACGGGATCGGCTCCCAGGCGGGGCTCCTGGTGGTGCCGGACAGCCCCCGGGGGACGGTGCTCTGGGTCGACCCCGCCACCGGAAGGGTGGTCCGCTCGCTGGCCGGGTTCGTGCGTCCGACCGGGGTCTGGACCGCGCCGGGGGGCTCGCTGCTGGTGGCGGACGAGTTCGGCGACAGCGCCTACGAGGTCGGCCGGGACGGCTCCCGGCGGCCCCTCGTGAGCGGTCTGCCGGTCGTCGACGACATCGCCCAGGACGCGGGCGGGGACGTCTTCGCTGTCACCCCGGCGGCGGGCGGAGGCCGGCTCGTGCGCATATCGGGGGGCGTGGCGGCGGACGTGGCCGACGGGCTGGCGGCGCCCCAGGGCCTGGCCCTGGACGGGGCCGGCAACCTCTTTGTGACGGAGTCCGGGAAGGGACGCGTCGACCTCGCCGTCAGGACCTTCGAGCTCATCCCCCTGCGGACGGACGGGGCGGCGGGCCCGGCCTGCCTCGGCCTCGTGCGCGGGCCCCGGTTCACAGCGCCGGTGCGCTTGGCGGCGTCGGCGGGCCTCCGCATCCTGGCCCAGCCCGGCACCGGCACCGTGGGCCGGGTCCTGGTCACCGGCTGCCGGCCCTCCCCCTGCACCGTCACCGCGACCAGCGGTGCGCTCACCGAGACCCTTTGGGTGGGCGGCGGCCCTTGAGGGGTGACCGGGCCGGCCTTGACCTGCGGCCGGGCGGCGCCTCAAGCTCCTGGCATGTCCCAGGGCGCCGCCGGGGTCACGTCCCGCTCCCGCTCGCAGACGGTCGAGCGCTACGAGCGTTTTGTGAACCTGAGCTCGGTGGCGGGCGTGGAGCCCGTGGTGGTCGCGCGGGGGCGAGGGGCGGAGCTCTGGGACGTGGACGGGCGCGCGTACGTGGACTGCTTCGCGGGCATCTCCGTGGTCAACGTCGGCCACGCGCACCCCCGGGTCGTGGCGGCGGCCACTGAGCAGATGGCGAAGCTGCTTCACTGCGGCAGCTACCTCTATCAGGTGCCCGTGGTGGGCGAGCTGGCGGAGCGGCTGGCCGAGGTCAGCCCGGGCCGGCTCCAGAAGACCTTCTTCTGCAACAGCGGGGCGGAGGCTGTGGAGGGCGCCATGAGGCTGGCCCGGGCCCACACCGGGCGCAGCGAGTTCATCGCCCTGGAGACCGGCTTCCACGGGCGTACCAACGCGGCGCTGGGGGTGACGGGGAACCGCAAGCGCAAGCAGCACGGGGGGCCATACCCGGGCGGGGTGGCCTTCGCCCCCGCCCCCCACCCCTACCGCTGCCGGCTCTGCCGGGGGACCTGCACCCTCGCCTGCGCCGACGCCGTGGAGGAGGTCATCGACTACCAGACGGCGGGTGACGTGGCGGCCTTCATCGCGGAGCCGGTCATGGGCGAGGGCGGCATCATCGTGCCCCACCCCGACTACTTCCGGCGCGTCAAGGCGGTCCTGGACCGGCACGGCATCCTCTTCATCGCGGACGAGGTGCAGTCGGGCTTCGCGCGCACCGGGCCCATGTTCGCCATCCAGAGGTACAACGTGGAGCCGGACATCATGGCCGTGGCCAAGGGCGTGGCGGCGGGGCTGCCCCTGGCGGGCTTCATCGCCCGGCCGGAGGTGGCGGGCGCCTTCCGCCCCGGCGAGCACCTGTCCACGTTCGGCGGCAACCCGGTCGCCTGCGCCGCCGCCCTGGCCAGCCTGGCGGTCATCCAGGAGGAGGGGCTGGAGGCGCGCTCGGCGCAGCTGGGGGCGAGCCTGCTGGCCTGGCTGAGAGAGCTGGCCGAGCGGCACGACGCCGTCGGCGACGTGCGCGGGGCGGGTCTCATGGTGGGCGTGGAGCTGGTCAAAGACCGCGCCGCCCGGACCCCCTATCCTGAGCTGGCCATGGCGGTCAGAGAGCGCTGCCGGGAGAGGGGGGTGCTGGTCGGCGTGGGCGGCTTCTTCGGCAACGTGGTCCGGCTGCAGCCACCCCTCGTCATCCGGGAAGAGCAGCTGGCGGCGGCGGTGGGCGCCGTCGACGAGGCGTTGGAGGTGGGCCTGTGATCAAGAACCTGGTGGCGGGCGAGTGGCGGCGGCCGGAGGCGGCCGCCCTGCCCGTCTACGACCCCGCGAGCGGAGAGGTGATCGAGGAGGTCCCGCTCTCGGGGCCGGACGAGGCGGCGGCGGCGGTGGCCGCGGCCGCCGCCGCGGGGCCGGCGTGGGCCCGGACCCCGGTCATGGAGCGCGTGCGGCTCATGTTCCGCTACAAAGCCCTGCTGGACGAGCACGCCGAGGAGCTGGCCGCCATCACCACCAGGCACCACGGCAAGACCCTGGAGGAGTCCCGCGGCGAGGTCCGGCGCGGCATCGAGGTGGTGGACTTCGCCTGCGGCGCGCCCACCCTGCTGCAGGGGCGCACGCTGCGCGAGGTCTCGGGCGGGGTGGACCAGGACCTCTACCGCTATCCGGTCGGCGTGTGCGTCGGGATCCCGCCCTTCAACTTTCCGGTCATGATCCCGCTCTGGATGTTCCCGCTCGCCGTGGTGACGGGCAACACCTTCGTGCTGAAGCCGTCGGAGAGGACGCCGCTGGGCGCCGTGCGCCTGGCCGAGCTCTTCGGGGAGGCCGGCTTCCCGCCGGGGGTCCTGAACCTGGTCCAGGGGGATCGGGTGGCGGCCGAGGCCTTGCTCGAGCACCCCGACGTGCGCGCCGTCTCCTTCGTGGGCTCAGAGCCCGCCGCGCGCCACGTCTACCAGGTGGCGGCCGCGCACGGCAAGCGCGTGCAGGCGCTGGGGGGCGCCAAGAACCACTCGGTGATCATGCCCGACGCCGACCCCCAGCTTGTCGTCGCAGCGCTTCTCAACTCAGCCTTCGGGAACGCCGGCGAGCGCTGCCTGGCGGGCAGCGTGGCGGTGGCGGTGGGGGAGGCGGGGCGGCTCCTGGAGCCTCTCGCGGAGGCCGCCTCCAAGCTGGTGGTGGGCCCCGGCGACCGGCCCGGGGTGGAGGTGGGGCCGCTCATCAGGGCCGAGCACAGAGACCGCGTGGCGGGCTTCGTGGAAAGGGGGGTGGCGGAGGGCGCGCGCCTCGTGCTGGACGGGCGCGGCGAGATGTCCCGGCCCGGCTTCTTTCTGGGCCCCACGGTGCTGGACGGCGTCACCCCCGACATGGCCGTTGGCAGAGAGGAGATCTTCGGCCCCGTCCTCTCGGTGGAGAGGGTGGCCGACCTGGACCAGGCCATCGCGGGCGCCAACCGCATGTCGCTGGGCAACATGGCCACCATCTTCACGGCCTCAGGGAAGGCGGCACGCGAGTTCCGCGACCGCGTGGAGGCGGGCATGTGCGGGATCAACGTGCCCGTCGCCCAGCCCTTCGCCTTCTTCCCCTTCTCGGGCTGGAAGTCCTCCTTCTACGGCGACCTCCACGTCCACGGCGCCGACGGTGTCGAATTCTTCACGCGCAAGAAGGTGGTGGTCTCCCGGTGGTGAGAGGCGGTCAGGTGAGGCGGCCGACGTAGAGGTCGACCACCTCCTGGTCGTCGAGGAGCACCGATCCCGGGCCCTCGAGCCGGTTCTGGCCCAGGACGAGCACGTACGCCCACTGGGCGTGGCGGAGGGTCTCGCGGGTGTTCTGCTCCACGACCAAGATGGCGACGTTGGTGGAGCGTATCCGCTCGATCCGGTCCCAGACCAGGCCCTGGAAGCGGGGGGAAAGGCCTGCGCTGGGCTCGTCGAGGATGAGCACGGCCGGGTCCACCATGAGGCCGCGGGCCATCGCCAGCATGGTCCTCTGGCCGCCGCTCAGGGTGCTGGCGTGGCGGCGCGACGCCTGGGCGAGGTCGGGGAAGAGGGCGAAGAGCTCCTCGATGCGTTCTTTGAGGCCGGAGCGCCGCACATAGCCGCCCATCTCGAGGTTCTCCCGCACGGAGAGGTCGGGGAAGACGTTGGCGACCTGGGGGACGTACGCGATGCCGGCCCGCACCAGCTTCTCCGCCGGCCGCCCGGTGACGTCGGCGCCCTCCACGAAGACGCGCCCCGAGGTGGGCCGGATGACGCCCGCCACCGCCTTCAGGAGTGTCGACTTGCCGGCCCCGTTGGGGCCCACGATGGCGGTCACCGCCCCCCGTCGGGCGGAGACGCTGACACGGTCGACGATGGGGGGGCCACCGTAGCCGGCGGTGAGGGAGTCTACGGCCAGGGCCGCCTCGTGGTCAGGACTCGGGCTGCTCATAGGTGGGCATGACGCCGAGGTAGGCGTCGATCACGCTCCGGTTGGAGCGCAGCGACTCGAAGGGGCCCGTGGCGATCACCTTGCCTTCCGCCATGACCACGACATGGTCCGTGACCCGCTCGATGAAGGGCAGATTGTGCTCCACCACCACGACCGTCGTGCCGGAGGTCACGAAGCCGGCCACGGCGTCCGCCATGCGCTCGCCGAGCACGGGGTTGACGCCCCCCATGGGCTCGTCGAGGACGACCAGGAGGGGCTCGGCCATGCGGATGCGGGCGAACTCGACGAGGCGCTTCTGCCCCCCGCTGAGGTTGCCGGCGCGCTCGTTCTTGAGCTTCTCCAGGCCGAACTCGGTGACGATCTCGCGGGCCCGGCTGAGCTCCGCCTGCGCTGTGCGGCGGCCCGCCACGCCGAGGCCGCGGACGGCCCGCCAGAAGGTCTCCCGCCCGGGGTCCCATCGGGCCAGCACGAGGTTCTCGAGGACGGTCAGGGCGGGCCACTCCCTGGGCGTCTGGAAGGTCCTGATGAGGCCGAGGCGCGAGATCCGGTGGGGGGGCAGGCCCTGGATCGGCGTGCCGTCGAACATGACCCGGCCGGAGTCGGCCAGCTTGAATCCGGAGATGAGGTCGATGGCGGTGCTCTTGCCGGCCCCGTTGGGTCCGATGAGTCCTGTCACCTTCCCCCTCGGGGCCTGGAAGGTGCAGCCGTCGACAGCCATGAGGCCCCCGAAGTGTTTGGAGAGGGACTCGATCTCCAAGATGGGCGCGGGCTCGGGGCCGGCGGCCGCCATCAGGCGCCCCCGCCCGGCTCCGGAGCCGGGGCCTGGGG
>JBOHUY010000021.1:0-3902 GCA_050735015.1 Candidatus Dormibacterales bacterium
GGAGCGTGGGCCTCCTTGTCGGCCCCGGCGTGGGGGGCGTGATCGTGGGCTCGTCCCTCCACAGGGCCTTCTTCCCTCTCTTCGCGGCCTGCTCGCTGGCGCTCGTGGTCTGGGCCCTGGCCCTCGAGAGGGGCCTCCCGGCGGGGGTCAACCGGCCCCCCCTGGCGGCGGCTGCGGAGCGGGGCTGAGTGGGGCTTGGGGGAACTCGACTAGCTCAGTGGGTCGGACCACCCAGGATCACGGTTCCCGCTCGTTCACCTCCAGGATGGGCGTTGATCGGTCAGTAGCAATGTCAAGTATAGTGACGGCGCACCCCCACGAGGAACGGCGCCGCCCGGGCCTGGTGGCGGGCCGGCCGCGAGCGTCGTCCGCAGAGGGGGTGAACTGGAGCCGAGGCCGCCCTCGAGGTGGGCCAGGTGCTATACTGGCCGTTCCGTGCAAATCGGGCCGCGCTTCCCATCCCCAGCTTCAGCGCGCCCCTGTGCTTCCTAGGAGACAGCCGCTAGATGATCTCTGAGATGAAGGCTCCCGCGCGCCAAAACTACGGCCGCATCCCCAACCTCGTCGAGTTGCACGACCTGATCGCGACCCAGATCGAGTCCTTCCACTGGTTCCAGGCCGAGGGGTTGAGGGAGCTGTTCGACGAGATAAATCCGATCACGGATTATACAGGCAAGAACTTCGAGCTCCGCTTCCTCGACTACGAGTTCGGGGCGCCCAAGTTCTCCGAGGAGGAGTGCCGAAACCGCGACATGACGTACGCGGCCCCGCTCCGCATCCGGACCCGGCTCACCATCCGCGAGACGGGCGAGATCAAGGAGTCCGAGGTCTACATGGGCGACTTCGCTCTCATGACCGAGGAGGGCACCTTCATCGTCAACGGCACCGAGCGCGTGGTCGTCTCCCAGCTCGTGCGCTCGCCCGGCGTCTACTTCACCTACAGCGAGGTTGAGTACGCCAACACCGGGCGCCGGCTCTTCGGGGCCAAGCTCATCCCCAACCGGGGCGCCTGGCTCGAGATCGAGACCTCGGCCAAGGACGTCCTCACGGTCAAGATCGACCGCAAGCGCAAGGTGCCCGTGACCGTGCTCTTGAAGGCGCTCGAGCTGCCCCACATGCGGGGCAGCGAGAACGACCGCGAGACCCAGCGGCGGGCCCTCCTGGAGCTCTTCGGCGACGTCGATCAGGACCCCGAGCACCACTACATCGACGCCACCTTGGACAAGGACGTCACCCTCACCACCAACGACGCCCTCATCGAGCTCTACCGGCGCGTGCGCCCGGGCGACCCGCCCTCGGTCGACAACGCCCGCAACCTGCTCCAGAGCCTTTTCTTCAACCCGCGCCGGTTCGACCTCGGCCGCGTGGGCCGCTACAAGGTCGACAAGCGTCTGGGCCGCGACGAGGAGGACATCAAAGAGCGGGTCCGCAACCGGGAGCTGCGCATTCTGGAGAAGGGCGACTTCATAGCCATCCTGCGCAAGCTTATCGAGCTCAACAACGACCACGACCAGGCCGTCGCCGACGACATCGACCACCTCGGCAACCGCCGCGTGCGGGCTGTGGGCGAGCTGCTCCAGAACCAGTTCCGCATGGGACTCATCCGCATGGAGCGGATCATCAAGGAGCGCATGACCATCAGCGACCCGCAGACGGTCACCGCGGCCTCCTTGATCAACGCCCGCCCGGTCGTGGCCGCCATCAAGGAATTCTTCGGCTCCAGCCAGCTCTCCCAGTTCATGGACCAGACCAACCCCCTGACCGAGCTGACCCACAAGCGCCGCCTCTCCGCCCTCGGCCCGGGCGGCCTCTCGCGGGAGAGGGCGGGCTTCGACGTCCGCGACGTGCACAGCAGCCACTACGGCCGCATCTGCCCGATCGAGACCCCTGAGGGACCCAACATCGGCCTCATGGGGTCGCTGGCGACCTACGCCAAAGTCAACGAGTTCGGCTTCATCGAGACCCCCTTCCGGCGCATCTACAACCGGATGATGGTGGCCGATTCCGACGGCCGCCTCGTCGGCCGCGTGCTGCGCCGGCCAGCCTCGACCGACGGCAAGGCCGCCAAGGAGGTGCTGCCCGGGGGGACCCTGCTCGACCAGAAGGCGGTGGAGGCGCTGCGCAAGGCCAAGGTCACCTCCGTCGACGTCGTGCCCTGGGTCTCAGAGGAGGTCGAGTACCTTTCCGCGGACGAGGAGGACATGTTCGGCATCGCGCAGGCCAACGCCCCCTTGAAGCCGGACGGAACCTTCGTGGAGGCCCGCGTGCCGGCGCGCTCGAGGGGCCACTTCGCGGTCGAGGAGGTGCAGAACGTCCAGTACATGGATGTCTCGCCGATGCAGATCGTGTCGGTATCCACGGCCCTCATCCCCTTCCTGGAGCACGACGACGCCAACCGGGCTCTGATGGGCTCCAACATGCAGCGCCAGGCGGTGCCGCTCCTGATGCCGGAGGCGCCCCTGGTGGGGACCGGGGTCGAGTACTACGCGGCCAATGACTCGGGCGAGATGATCGTGGCCGAGCTGGCGGGGACGGTGGTCGACACCGCCCGCCCCCAGGACATCCCCGGCCTCAACGCCAACCCCGTCTACGAGGTCGTGGTCCGGCCCGACGACAACTCCGAGGAGCGCCGCTACGCGCTCCACAAGTTCGTGCGCTCGAACCAGGGCACCTGCCTCAACCAGCGCGTCATCGTGAAGCCGGGAGAGCACGTCGAGAAGGGCGACATCCTGGCCGACGGCCCCGCCATCCAGGAGGGCGAGCTGGCCCTCGGGCAGAACGTGCTGGTGGCCTTCATGCCCTGGGAGGGCTACAACTTCGAGGACGCCATCTTGGTCGCCGAGTCGGTGGTCAAGGAGGACCGCTACACCTCCATCCACATCGAGGAGTTCGAGACCGAGGCCCGCGACACCAAGCTGGGCCCCGAGGAGATCACGCGGGACATCCCCAACGTGGCCGACGACGCCCTGCGCAACCTCGACGAGCGGGGCATCGTCTACATCGGGGCCGAGGTCAACGCGGGCGACATCCTGGTCGGCAAGATCACGCCCAAGGGCGAGACCGAGCTCAGCGCCGAGGAGCGCTTGCTGCGGGCCATCTTCGGGGAGAAGGCTCGCGAGGTGCGCGACTCCAGCCTGCGCGTACCCCACGGGGAGCGCGGCAACGTGGTCGACGTCAAGGTCTTCAGCCGGGAGACCAAGGACGAGCTCTCCCCCGGGGTGAACCAGCTGGTCCGCGTCTATGTGGCCCAGAAGCGCAAGATCTCGGCCGGCGACAAGATGGCCGGCCGCCACGGCAACAAGGGCGTCGTCTCCCGGATCATCCCCGACGAGGACATGCCCTTCCTGCCCGACGGCACGCCTGTGCAGATCGTCCTCAACCCCCTCGGCGTGCCCAGCCGCATGAACCTGGGCCAAGTCCTGGAGACCCACCTCGGGTGGGTGGCGAGGGCGCTCGGCATGAATGTGCAGACGCCCGTCTTCGACGGCGCCCCCATCAGCGTAATCGAGGACGGCCTGGAGGAGAACGGGCTGCCCCGGGTGGGCAAGGTCTGGCTCCGAGACGGGCGCAGCGGGGACATGTTCGACGCCCCCGTGACGGTGGGCTGGATCTACATGCTGAAGCTGCACCACCTGGTCGAGGACAAAATCCACGCGCGCTCCACGGGCCCCTACAGCCTGGTCACCCAGCAGCCCCTGGGGGGCAAGGCCCAGTTCGGCGGCCAGCGCTTCGGCGAGATGGAGGTCTGGGCGTTGGAGGCCTACGGGGCCGCCCACGTCCTGCAGGAGATCCTGACCGTCAAATCGGACGACATCGTGGGTCGCGTCAAGGCCTACGAGGCCATCGTCAAGGGCGACAACACGCTCGAGGCGGGCATCCCGGAAAGCTTCCGGGTGCTGGTC